>NZ_QJSX01000025.1 GCF_003217515.1 Deinococcus yavapaiensis KR-236
GAGACGGCGGAGAATCTCGTGTACGAGGTCATGATTCGACTGATGGTGCGCCGACTGGTCAAAAGTACGTCCTGAGGCTTATCAAACGCACTTTAGATACGTCTCGTCGTCCTTCCTCGTGCGCTCCTCAGGACGCTTACAAAGTCTCCTCGCAGGACACGGGGGCCAAGCCCAGCGTCAACTTGTACGCCCGCCGTCCCCCGCGCTCGTCTGCGAAACGGGCGTGCAAGGCGTACAACTCCCGTTGCAACACTTTGGCTTCCTCGACGGTCAACCACACTTCACCGGAGTTGAACAGCGTCGCGGGCGAAAGGTCGTCAACACTCGACCAGGTTTCGCCCGGACGCGGGCCGAAGGTGCTGAGGGTGTCGCCGCGCTCGTTGCGGTAGTGACTTCGGCCGAGCGACACCGGTTCGCCCCACGCGCGACGGTACGCGCCCAGCAAGGCGCCCACGAACAAGCGCGCTTGCTCGGCGTGATCTCGCAAGTACAATTCCTCCACGTCCGACGCGCTCATCGCTTCGAACGGCACGAACAAGCGCGGCGCGACCGAAGCGTAGTACTTCACGGCGCGGCCCGCGCGCCGTTCCTGCCTCACGACGTGTATCAGACCGACGCGCTCCAGCGCTCGCAACTTCAAGTACGCGGCGTTCAAAGTGAGATCCAACGCCTGCGCGACGCTCGACGCGGTACCTTCCCGGCCAAGCAGGAAGTGCATGACGTCGCGCAACTCCGGCCGTTCCAAAGCCTGCGCCGCTTTACGGTCGTACACGACGTGCCAGCCGCTGCTTGAAGAACGTCCTTCCATGCCAAGCAGTGTACGCGCACACTATCCTCATGAGCGCACGCACGACTTCCCTGGCGTCCTCGCCGGACTTTTTGAAGCTTTGGGCAGCGGAAACCGTTTCGGTGTTCGGCTTTCAAATCACGGGCCTCGCCTTGCCGCTCACGGCGGCCATCACCCTCAGCGCCACGCCCGCGCAGATGGGCGTGCTCGGCGCGCTCGAAACGGCGCCGTTCTTGCTGTTCGGGCTGTTCGCGGGCGCGCTCGTGGACCGCGTGCGCCGACGTCCCCTCATGGTCCGTGCCGACATCGTACGCGCGATGCTGCTCGCGGCCGTGCCCGCCGCCGCCCTGCTGAACGCCTTACACATCGAAGTGTTGTACGTCGTGGCCTTCCTCGTGGGCATCGCGACGCTGGTTTTCGACGTGGCGTACCAATCGTTCCTGCCGTCCGTGGTGAAGCGCGAGCAACTCGCAGACGGCAACGCGAAGCTCGAAACGAGCCGCGCACTCTCGACCGTGCTCGGCCCGAGCCTCGCCGGAGGCCTCGTGCAACTCGTGACGGCGCCGATCGCGATCTTCGTGAACGCTTTGACGTTCGTTCTGTCCGCCGCGTTCCTCGGGGGAATGCGCGTTCCCGAGGAGGCGCCGCAACCCGCCGAGCGTCCGAACGTCTGGCGAGAAATCGGCGAAGGCTTGAAGGTCGTGACCCGCTCCCCGGTGCTGCGTTCCATCGCGGCGTGCACCAGCATCTCGAACTTCTTTTCGAGCGCGGGCGGCGCGGTGTTCGTGCTGTTCGTCACCCGCGACCTGAACTTCAGCCCCAGTCTCCTGGGTACGGTCATCGGCGTCGGAGGTGGCGGCGCGTTGCTCGGAGCGCTGCTCGCCGGGCGACTTCCCGCTCGGCTGGGCATGGGGCCGGTGATCGTCCTGTCGTCCGCGTTGTTCCCGCTCGCGAGTGTGCTCGTGCCGCTCTCGACGCCCGGTCTCGCCGGGGTGATTCTGGTGGGCGTGTCGCAATTCGTCATCGGCTTGGGAATCGTCGTGTACAACGTCGTGCAGGTGAGCTTGCGGCAGGCGATCACACCGCACCGCTTGCTGGGCCGCATGAACGCCACGATGCGCTTTTTCGTATGGGGCACCATGCCGCTCGGCGCGCTTTTGGGCGGAGCCCTCGGCACGCTTCTCGACTTGCGAACCACGCTGTTCTTCGCGGCACTCGGGCAGGCGTTGGCGGTGCTGCCCGTGCTGCTGTCGCCTGTACGGCGCCTCAAGGACGTTCCCGAGCTGCCCGACGAGCGTTGAGGAGTCGCCGCCCTTCCGAGCCTTCGCCGACCACGCCCTCCTCACTCGAAGATGCTTCGATAAGAGCCGTGTCCACGGAATCGAACCCGCGACGAAGCGCCCTCCTCACCGTCATCCTCGGCGGTTTGCAAGCCTTCGGGCCGCTCAGCATCGACATGTACCTTCCAGGCCTTCCGGCCATCGCGCGTGATCTCGGCGCTTCGGAAGGCACCGCGCAATTCACCCTCAGCGCGTTCCTGATCGGCATGGCCATCGGGCAAGCAGTGTACGGCCCGATCACCGACAAGTACGGACGCAAATCGCCGTTGCGCTTCGGGGTGGTGCTGTACGTGATCGCGTCCGTGCTGTGCACGCTCGCGCCCTCGGTGGGCGTCCTGATTCTGGGGCGCTTCCTGCAAGCGCTCGGCGCGTCCGCCGGGGCCGTCATCACCACCGCCGTCGTGCGTGACGTGTGGAGTGGCAAAGCCGCCGCGGACCGCTTCAGCTTGTTGATGCTCGTGATGGGCGTCGCGCCGATCCTCGCACCGCTGCTCGGCAGCATCGTGCTCGCCCACTTCGATTGGCACGCGGTGTTCTGGATTCTCGCGGTGTTCGGAGCGCTGTGTCTCGCGGCCATCTCGGCGCTGCCCGAAACGGCGCCGCGAACGCCCGGGAAATCCAGCCGTTTGCGCGACGGCCTGCGAACGTACGCCCTCTTGACGCGCGACACTGGCTTCGTCACGTACGCCTTGGCGGGCTCGTTCGCGTCGTCCACCATGTTCGCGTACATCACGGCGTCGTCGTTCGTATTCGTCGACCTCTTCGGCGTCGCGCCGGGAACGTACGGCTTGCTGTTCGGCTTGAACGCGCTCGGTCTCATCGTGGCGTCGCAAGTCAATCGTGCGCTGCTGAGGCGCCTCCCGATCGAGGTCATCGCGTCGTTCGCGACCCTCGCGCTCGCGCTGTTCGCGTCGCTGCTGCTGCTCGTCACCTTGCTCGGCCAGGCGAACGCCGTGGTGTTCGCCGCACTGTTGTTCGGCTTGCTGACATCGCTCGGATTCACGTTTCCGAACACCACCGCGCTCGCGTTGGAGTCGATTCGGACGAACATGGGCAGCGCGTCGGCGTTTCGCGGCACGGTACAGTTCGCGCTTTCGGGCCTCGCGGGCAGTCTCGTCGGCGTCCTCGCCAACGGCACGGCCCTGCCCATGGCAAGCGTGATCTTCGTGTGTGCGATTCTGGCCACTGTTTTTCTGTCGGTCGCTCGTCGCGTGAGGCCCTCGGTGTAAACGTGAAGACGCACGACATGCGACCGTGGAGGATTCTCGACGGGCCGACGATCCCTCGAAGCTTCGCGGTCCGCGAGGTGCCCCGTTGCCGCTGATAGCGGAGGCACCCTCATAACCGTGCCCGCCATCGCCGTGCGTGAAGCCACACCCGATGTGCTCACTTCGGCGAATTGTCCAACACCTCACCCGACCCGCTTCCACCGTTCTCGGCGTGGTTTTGACTCGTGGCGATCGAGGGGCCGTTCAAGGACGCGAGATCGGAAGTGCGGGACCGGTTGCTCGCCTGCGCTTGGGCCGCGTAGTGAAAGGACAGGACGCTGGAGTCGACTCGCGCAGAAGGGACGCGAAAGGCTTTCGCGTCCCTCCTCTCGCAGGGGCCCTACCGCGACGTCGAGGTGGTTGTCACCTGGCTCAGCACGCGGTCGATGGCGCGCGTCACCAAGTCCGGGTCTTCGTTTTGCACCATGTCCCACGATCGGTCGGAGAACAGTTGCGTTCCCCGCGTCGACAGCTTGACGAGCTTGGTCTGCTGTGCGGCCAACACCTTCCACAGTTGCTGACCTGCCGCGACGTTCGCGGTATCCTGCGCGATCGTGAAAGCGTCGAGCATCGGAGTCACCACGACGAGCGGCAGCGACCCGAGGCTCTTGGCGCGGCGCGTCTGCTCGTCTCCGGCTCGAAGATTCCATCGAGCGTCGGTCAGGATCCCGCCGTTCGGCGACGCGTACGAGCGCGAGAAGCTTTGAAGGAACGCCACGTCCTGCAAGGCGGGCGCGAGCGTCCCGTTGGCCTTCCAGGGATGCTGCGAGAAGAACCGAGCGATCGCCTGCGCGGTGTCTTCCTGCCAGGGGTTGACGAGTACCATGCCTGCCACCTGATTCGCGTGGCGATCGGCGAACAGCCGGGCAATTTGACTTCCGAAGCCGTACGTCACGAGCACGAACGGGCCTCGCTCGCCCGCTCGCTCGAGCGCACGGGCGAGATCTTCCGCTCGTGTCAAGCCGTCGGTGACGCGTGGCGGAGCCTCGCTGGGCAGGACGCCGGCCGTGGTGGACCAGCAGGTGCGCGCGTCGGTCCGGCTCGCGGCGGGAGAGGCAAGCCACGCGCCCATCATGGGGGCCGTTCCACTCAGAAAGAGCAAGGTCGGCTTCTTCGAGGTTCCGTCACATTCGACGTAGAGCTTGTACCCGCCGACATCGATGGACGTCGCGCCGTTCAGTCCTTGCGCGGCGCCCGTGCCGATCAGCGCAGTCAGGCTCGCCGCGAGCAGACGAGCGCGACTTCCAGCCGCGCTTCTCGTACCCCTTCGTGAAACTTCGCGATGCTCACGCCCTTCCTGCTTGATCCCGAGGTTTTCCATCACATCACGCTCCTTTCACGAAGCAGGATGCGCCGCTCGGCGTGACGTGGCCGTGACGCCCGCGTCACGCTCGCCGCCCGAGTGGACGTGACGGTCAAGGGGTGACGCCGGCGGTCTCTTCGACCGAATCTGTCGGAGAAGCGGCGATGAGCGTGACGTAGGCGGCGACCGCGCGAGTGAACACGGTTTCGGCGACGATCGGCCACGACGTGAACGAAGGATCGCGGCGAATCTGCCGAACGAAGGCAACTTCGGCGGGCGCGTCCACCAACGCGCGGAGAGCCTGCAGTTCGAACCGATGCCACGGCGGCGTGTCGTCTCGTAACCCGGCCACGAGGTCGTCGAGCGGCGCGAGGCGTGTCCGCGTACCGGGGGAAGGAGCGCGCACACGCGCGTGAAGAGCGCGAACTTGTGCCTGCCACGCCAAGTCCTCGCGTCCCGCGTCCATGGAGGCGTCTCGGCTTCGCTCGAACGCGTCGGCCGCGTCCGGAAAGCGGCCCGCGAGGTACAGGGCGTCTCCCTCGTGGCGAAGCAGCCACGGCAGCGCGGCGCGGTTGCCGAGCAGCGTCCACGACGCGACGGCGCGCACGAAGTACGCGTGCGCCTCGGCGGGTCGTCCGGCGAGCAGCATCAGGCCGCCGAGGTAGCCGGTGCCGATGGCCAATCCGAACACGTCTCCCGACCGCTCGTCTTGCCGTAGCCGCTCGAGATGCAGCGCCTCGGCTCGGTCGAATTCGCCGCGCGCTTGATGACCGAGCGCCAACCGCGTCGTGCAGGCCCGCTCGAACTGGGCGTTGCCCGCGCGGCGCGCTTCGCGTCGGCCCGTCTCGAACAGCGTGCGGGCTCGCCGGGGAGTTCCTTGCAGCTCCAAGACGACGCCGAGATGCAGCATCGCGAGCCAACGATCCGCGGTGATCGTGGACGGCGCGTCCGTGGGAAGCAATCGCAGACCTCGCTGTAGAAGTGCGCGCGCTTGGCGAAGCAGAGGGGCGTTGCGATTTCGTTCGTGTGGTGGCTCGGCGAGGCGCAGGTGAACGATGCCGAGCCGAACGAGCACCCGGCCGAGGACGGGTGATTCCGGCAGCGTGCGCGACGCGTCGCCAAAAACCTCCAGCGCCGCCGAGTGGGCGCCGCGCATCTCGAAGTACCACCACCACGCGTCCATGCACTCGTCCACGAGGTCGGTGACGCCGCGTGACGTCATCCAAGTCCACGCCGCGCGCACGTGGTCGAGCGACGTATGAATTTCGTCGAGGAACTTGGCGCGCGCCACTCCGTCGTCGAGGCGGCGAGGATGGCGGGCGAGCAACGCAGCGAAGTGTCGAGCGTGCCGTTCGCGCAACGCTTCGGCCGCGAATTCCGAGTCGTTCGCGTGCGCGGCGGCGACGTGGCGCACGAGCGGGTGGAGGGTGAGGACGCCGTCCTGACGCCGCAGCAGTCCGCGGTCGTGCAGGGCCTTGAGCGCGGCAAGGTCGAGGTGCGCGATGGTGCGAGCGTCGTCGGCGCTGAACGAGGCGTTGACGGCGCCCAGTGCGCGCAGCGCGTTTCGTTCGGCTTCCGAGAGCGACGACCACGTGTGGGCGAGGACGACGCCGAGGTTCGCGTGACGACCGGGCAGGTCACGCAGATCCGCGCGAAGCTCGCCGGGATTCACGCGAACGACGTCCACGATTTCGCTCGGCGACAGGGTCGGCACCCAGGTCGCGGCGAGTTCCAGCGCGAGCGGCAACCCGTCGACGAGCGCGCACAGTTCGCGAAGCGCCGACTCGTCAAGGGAGGTGAGTCGGAAGGTCGGGTCGGCGTGCCGAGCGCGTTCGACGAAGAGCGTCGCGGCGTCGCACGTGGCGCTCCACGGCTCGCCATCAACCGAGTGGTCGAGTCCTTGCAATCGGAAGACGGTTTCGGCTTTCAGTCGCATGGGGCTGCGAGACGTGACGAGCAACCGCACGCCGGGCGCCGCGAGGAGTTGCGAGAGCACCTCGGGATCGCGGAGGTCTTCGGCGTTGTCGAGGACCAAGACGACCGAGCGGTGCGCGACGAACCGCGTCAGCGTCGCGGCCGTGACTTGATCGAGCGGCGCGTGAAGCGCGAGCGCGACGGCCGTGAGCGCTTCCGCGCCCGAGCGAACGCGCTCGAGCGGCACGAACACCACGTCACTGTCCCTATTGAGGTCTTGTACGGCCCTCGTCGCGAGCCGCGTCTTGCCCACCCCGCCCGGCCCGACCACCGTCACGAAGCGCGCTTCGCCTCGCAGCAGTGCGACGAGGGCGGCCACTTCACGCTTGCGTCCGACGAAGTTCGTGGCGCGGGAAGCGACGTCCGACTCTGTCGCTTCCCGCGCCGAGGCGTCCCGAGTCCGAGCGGTCGGCGCGAGTTGCGACGACGGCTGGAGGTCGAGATCCGTTGCCAATCGGCGGGTGTACGTCTCGAACACGTCGAGTCCTTCGCGCGAACGGCCCGCGCGCCGCGCGAACTGCACGAAGCAGGCGAACGCCTCGTCGTCGTAGCTGTCGTGCAGCAGGGGACGCAGCAACGCGAGCGCCTCGTCGGGCCGTCCTTCGTCGGCGAGGGCGCGGCAACGACCGAGCAGGCAGGCTCGCCACAAATCCCGCAGCCGCTCGCGCGTCGGCACGATCGTCGCCTCGATTTCAGGCGGGAGAGCGGCGCCGAAGCTTTCGAACAAATCACCGCCGTACCAATCGAGGGCGGCGGGATCGTGTCGGGCGGCGGCCGTTTCGAAGTGCTGCACGTCCGTCGCGACGGGCCAAGCGATTCGAGTGGACGTGACGCGAAGATCGCGCGCCCAGTCGAGTTCTCGGGTGCGGTACAGCAATCGGCGCAGATTCTGCAACGCCGAGTTCGTGGACGTGTCCGGCCAGAACAGGGTCGCGAGCCGATCGCGCGGAACGCCGCCTTGATGCAGGGCCAGGAACGCGAGGAGCACGTGGCGCTTGTCGGGCGAGAACGGCACGCGTCCGGTCGGGACGTCGAGGTGAACGTCACCGAGAAGATGCGCGGTCGAGTGATCGTCCATGAGCTTGCGCCTCACCTCCGAACGCCGACGAGGCTCGGCGTTCGGAACCAACGCGGAAAGTCCGAATGTGCTTTGCCTGACTTCAGTGTAGGCCGCGAGTGAACGGCGATGGTGAAGTTGCCCCGCGTCCTTGAGCGGATCGAAAGTCGTCTTTCGCGACCGCTTCCCTCGGCTCGTCGTGCCTCGTCGGCGACTCTTGGTTGACCGCGAAGCGCGTACGAGGCAAGACGTCACGCGCATCCAACGGCAGTCGCGCCTGCTGGGCCGCCTCGGTCGATTGGCGTCGCCCCTTCTCGGCGCGGCGCAGTTCGGAGCAGTTGCCGACGGACGACGCCGTCGTGCGAGCTCGCCGAACGCCCCTACAATGGGCTTCGATGAGCGCCGAGCCTCTGCTGGATCGAGCGGCCTTTCTTGCCTGGCTCGGCCGAACGTACGACGTGGCGCTCGATCACCTCGAGTTCCTACCCTTGGGAACGACGCCCGCGTATCGAGCGGTCGGGCCGGAGCGGCGACTCTTCGTCAAGCTCGTGCAGAGCACGCCGTTCGGCAAGATGCTTCTCGGACGTCTCGAGGCAGAAGGGCCGCTGCTTCAGGCCCTTCGGCGTCACCGCGTTTTGAACCGCGTGCCCAAGGTCGTCTCGTCGAAGGCGGGACGCACCCTCGAACGCTTCGAGGACGTCACGGTCCTCGCTTACGAGTGGATCGACGCGCGTCCTCTCGGTGAGCAGTGGTCGAACACGCTCGACGAGCTCGCCGGGCTTCTCGGGCGGCTTCACGCCGCCAGCGACGTTCTCACCGCCGTCGTGCCTCGCTTCCCGACGCCGCCGGAAGACTTCGCGTTGCCCTTCGAGGCGGACTTGCGCCTCGACCTCGATCGCTTGCGGCGAGGGCAGCTTTCGGAGCGGCGGGGATCGCGGGCGTTGCGGGTGCTGCTTCGCCCCATGGAGCGCCACCTCACGCGCTTGTTCGAGCAAGCGCGCGCCTTCGCCGAGCAAGCCAGGTCGCACTCCAATGCCTTCGTGGTGTGCCACACCGACGCGCACGGCGGCAACGTGCTGCGCGACGCGAACGGCGACTTGTGGCTCATCGATTGGGAAACCGCGCGCTTGGCGCCTCGCGAGCACGATCTCTGGATGTTGCACGACGGACTGCGCGAGGTGCTGCCCGCTTACGAGGCCGCGCTCGGTCGGCGGGTGACGCCTCATGGAGGCACCCTCGGCTTTTACTTGTACCGCCGCGTGTTGGAGGACTTGGCGGTGGACGTCCGGGCCATCGTCCGCGAGAACACGCGCGACGAGGAGGACGAGGTGAATCTCGGCGTGCTCGAACGCTTCGTCCTGCCCGCCGCGCGCCGCGTCGAGGGCGACTTCGCGCGCTTGAGGGAATCCTTGCCGCGCCGTTGAAGGATGCGCGGGAACGTGGAGGCGAACTCCGCGCGGACACGCTCCCGGCACGCCCGAGCGCCTTGCCTCACCGCCTGCAAGTGGAGCAATAGCGAGTGACCTCGACTCGCTCTCCGTCCCCCACGCGACGAAAATGCGCTGCGGGGCAACGGCGCTATCCTACCTGCATGACGCACTTGGCCCTGCCCGACGTTCGCCTCCGCGCCTCGTTCATCGACTTCGTACGCGAGTGTCACGAGCACGGCAGCGGTCTCGGGGATACACGCGAGCTCAAGATCGAGGACCTCGAGGCGGACTTCGCCGCCCACGTCCGCGACCGCCGCGCCTTCGAGCGCCGAGAGAACCTCGGGCCGGGCTTCGTTCCGCAAACCGAGAAGTGGCTCGTGGACGAGGAGCGCGTGCTCGGCCGAGTGAAGATTCGCCACGAACTCAACGACCGTCTGCGCGAGTTCGGCGGTCACATCGGCTACGAGATTCGCCCGTCCGAGCGTCGCCGTGGTCTCGGCTCGCTCGCGCTGCGACTCGCCCTCGACGAAGCGCGAGCGCTCGGCCTTTCGGAAGTACTGCTCACGTGCGACGAGGACAATCTCGGATCGCGCGGCGTCATCGAGCACAACGGCGGCGTGCTCGAGGGCGTCGTGAAGCTCGAGTGGTACGCCAAGCCGATCTGCCGTTACTGGATTCGGCTGTAATCGACGGCTTCGGAATCGCGCACGACCGCCGTCTTCACCTTCCAAGCGCACATCCCTTCCCGGCCAGGCGTGGGCGGCGTCATGGTACGTGCGGACGCCGCGTCACGATCGTTACGGCCTCCTCGTTCTCAACGGGTCGGCTCGGAACTTCAACGTCAAGTCGGTGACGTTCAGGTAGTGGATGAGCGCTCCGATGAACAGCACGACGCCGCTCATCTCCAGCAGTTCCTCCACGGACACCACCATCATCTCCGCGAACGTCACGCGGCCTGCCACGGCGTTCACCCACGCCTCGACGACTTCCAAACCGAGGGCGCCCATGACGTAGATGCCGCCTGCGACGAGGAAGGCGCGAAGCGTGCGCGGAGGCAAGTGCGCGAGAAAGCGCCATAGGCCCAGCAGCAGTCCGACCACGAGCAGGGCGTACGGCACCACCCACGCGTACTTCAGCACCCCGCCCAAGTGGGACACGCGCACGAGCGGTTCGCTGAGGCTGTCGTGCAGTTGCGCGACCTCGTCGAGAAACAAGTAGCCCATCACGAACGTCAGCACACGCCAATGCAACGCGAAAGCGTCGCGGGAGCGCCGCTTCAAGTGTGCGATCACGCCGAGCAGCACGGTCGCGAGCAGCAGCAACACGCCGGAAAAGGCGGTGGGAATGTTCGCTTCTCGGTTCACGTCGAAGCGGTACACGAACCAGTCGCGCAGCATGAAGTCGGGCAGGAAGAACACCGCGACTTGCGCGATCAAGTTGAGCGCCGTGAGGACGATCGTCACGGCGAACAGCAGACGCGTGACAGGAGCGGGGCGCACGAACCATTCGAAGGTTCGATTCGCCTCGGCTTCCAAGGGACGTGCGACGGCGGGCAGTCCGGTTACATCGGTCATACGATCGTGTCGGCTCCTCTCAGGCAAGAACCAGCCGAAAAACGTGAATAATCCCATTAAGATACAAGTCGTCGAGCGCCAAGGGATGAGAAATTGAGAAGCGTGCTTTGAACACCGCTTCCGGCATGGCCGTCGGCAACTACAAGGCGCCGCTCCCAGTCTCCACCTTCAGGCGTCGAGGCCGTGAAGCGGTGTGGATCGAATCTCGAAGAGATCTCGGAAGCCGTTTCGAAATTCGTCGCTTCACGCCCGTGGCGTTTCCCGTGAGCAGCATCCCGTGTAGAGGACCTCGCGGCCCTCTACACGGGATGCTGCTCGTTCGTGCGCCTTGCTTCAGAAGCTGAACTTGTCGATGTTGCTCTTGTCGAACACCGTGAGGGGGCCGAGGATGACGACGCCGTTCTTGCCGATCGTGCGCTCGCCGAGCTTGCCCGCCTTGAACTTCTGGCCTTCCTTGCCGGTGATCTGCCCGCTCACGAGCGCGGCAGCGGCGTACGACGCGAGGTAGCCGAGGTCCTCGGGATTCCAAAGCGCGAAGCCTTGCACCGTTCCGTTCTTCACGAACTCGCGCATCTGGTTCGGCGTGCCGAGGCCCGTCAGCATGACCTTGCCTTTGTAGGGGCTCGTGGACAGGTAACGCGCGGCGGCGCTGATGCCCACCGTCGTCGGCGAGATCACGCCCTTGAGGTTCGGGTAGGCTTGCATGAGGCCTTGCATCTCCGTGAAGGACTTCTGGTCGTCGTCGTTGCCGTACGCGATCTTCACGAGCTTCATGTCCTTGTACGCGGGCTTCTTCAACTCGTCTTGCATCACCTTGATCCACGCGTTTTGATTCGTGGCGTTCGGCGTCGCCGACAGAATCGCGATTTCGCCCTTGTAGCCGATCTGCTTGGCGAGGATCTTGACCTCGTCACGACCGATCGTGTCGTTGTCCGCTTGGCTCACGAACACGTTGCGGCCGTCGGGCGCGACGTCGCTGTCGTACGTCACGACCTTCACGCCTTGTTGCATGGCGCGCTTGAGGTAAGGAACCAGCGCGTTCTGGTCGCTCGCCGACACCACGATGGCCTTTTGACGTTGAGCGAGCAAGGTGTTGATGTAGCTGACTTGGCTGCTGGCGCCCGCGTCCGACGGACCGACTTGCTTGCCGATTCCCGCGAACTCCTTGATCGCCGCTTGGCCGCCCTTCCAAGCGGTCGCGAAGTACGGGTTGTTGACTTGCTTGGGCAAGAAGGCGATGGTGATGCCCTTCTGGATGCCGCCTTGGGCGAGCGCGGCCGCGCCGAGCGAGAGGGCGAGGGCGGCGAGCAAGATCTTGTGGTTCTTCATAAGGTTCCTCCTGGAAAGAGAGAGCGGATCGCGAAGTTCGTGAAGCGTCGCGGACGGCGCGGTTCAACTCGTCACGGCGCGCCTCCTTTCGAGCGGGCGACGCGGCGCTCTCTCGAGGTTCGGACGCGCGCGGCGAGGTTCGGACCGAGCACGGAGAGAATCAGCAGCAAGCCGGTGACGATCGTGAGGATCTCGTTGGGAACGTCGGCGAGGGTGAGGGCGTTTTGAATGATGCCGATGAGGAACACCGCGCCGATCACCCCGATGACGCTGCCGCGCCCGCCGAAGATGCTGACGCCGCCGAGCAGCACCGCCGCGATCACGGCGAGTTCCAGACCGACGGCGTTGTCGGCGCGGGCGCTGGAGAAGCGGAAGGTGTACACGACGGCGGCGAACGCGCTCATGAGGCCCGACAGCACGAACAGCAGCAGCTTCGTACGTTCGACGCGCAAGCCCGCGAACCGCGCGGCGAGTTCGTTCGCGCCGATGGCGTACAAGGAGCGTCCGAAGGGCGTCGCGTGCAGGACGACGGCGGTAATCACGGCGAGCACGGCGAAGGCGACGATGGGAATCGGAATTTGCGTGCCCGGCACGAGGCCGAAGCCGAGGTTCGTCCAAAACGGGGGGAAGTCGGCGACGGCGCGGTCGCCGAGCAGCGCGTACGCCAGTCCGCGGTACAAGGCGAGCGTTCCGATCGTCACGGCGAGCGACGGCAAGCCGAGGCGCGTGACGAGCAGACCGTTGAAGAGACCGGCGAGCGCGCCGAGCGCGAGGGTCGCGAGGAGCGCGAGCGGCATGGGCGCGTGCGCCGCCCACAGCACGCCGAGCAGGGCGCTGCACATGCCAACGGTCGACGCGACCGACAAGTCGATTTCGGCGGCGACCACGACGAGGGTCATGGTGAGCGCGATAAGGGCGATCTCCACGAGGTTCGACGAGAGGTTCGAGAGGTTCGGGCCGGTCAGGAACGCTTCGTGGAGGCGCGAGCCGATCAGCAACGCCACGACGACCAGGCCGAGGATGGCGGCTTCCCAGCCGAGCAGGCTGCGCGCGGGTTTTTGAGGAACGCTCAACGGTGGCTCCTTTCTTGCATGGCGCGGGCCGCCCGCTTGGCGAGGATGATGTCGACGCTGATGGCGAGGAGCAGCAGCGCGCCTTGAATGGCTTGCTGCCAAAAGGCGGGGGCGCGCAGCGCGACGAGGGCGCTTCCGATCACGCCGAGCAGCAACGCGCCGATGCCCGCCCCGGCGATGGTCCCGACGCCGCCCGTGATGGCGACGCCGCCCACGACGGCCGCCGCGATCACCTGCAACTCGATGCCCGACCCGGCGGCGGCGTCCACCGTTCCGAAGCGCGCGAGGTACAAGACTCCGGCGAGCCCCGCGATGGCGCCCGACAGGACGAAGCCCGTCAGGACGCGGCGATTCACGTCGATGCCCGCGAGGACGGCCGCGTCGACGTTGCTTCCGACCGCGTAGTACTCGCGGCCCGAGCGGTACGAGCGCAGGTAGACGCTGAACGCGATCATCACGGCCAGCACGAGCAGCACGAGGAACGGCACGCCGAGGACGGCGCCGCTCGCGAAGGTGCTGAAGGCCGCCGGGAGGTTGCTGGCGGTGATTTGACCGCCGTGCACGATGGCGTAATCCACGCCTCGGAAGACGTAGAGCGTGCCGAGCGTCGCGACGAGCGCGGGGACCTTGCCGTACGCGACGAGCAAGCCGTTGACCACGCCGAGCAGCGCGCCGATGCCGATTCCCGCCAGGAACGCGAGCGGGACGGGCAAGTTCGGGTGCGTGACGAACAGCGAGCCGGACAGGAAGGCGGTGAGTCCAAGGACGCTGCTGACGCTGAGGTCCACGTGCTTCATGAGCAGCACGAGCGTCTGGCCGACCACGACGAGCGCGACGATGGCGACGTTGAGCGCGAGGTCACGCAAGCTTTGCGCGCTCAGGAAGCGCGAATTGAGCGCGGCCGTCGTGCCGACGAGGACCAGCAGAATCAAGACGAGGCTGGCTTCGCGGGCCCGCAGAAGGCGGGTGAGCAGGTTCGGGCCGGTAGGCGGCGTGGCCGCGTTGCTGGAGAGCCGCTCGGTCACGCCGCGCCCCCGATGACGGGTCGCTGCCCGGTCGCGAGGTACATCACGGCTTCTTCGGACGCGTTTTCGCGCGCCACTTCCCCGACGAGTTCGCCTTCGCGCATCACGAGGATGCGGTCGGCCATGCCGAGCACTTCCGGAAGGTCGGAGCTGATCATGACGACGGCCAGACCGCTGGCGGCGAGTTCGGCGAGCGTGCGGTGCACTTCAGCTTTGGCGCCGACGTCCACGCCGCGCGTGGGTTCGTCTACGAGCAGGACGCTCGGGCCGGTCGCGAGCCACTTGGCGAGCACGACCTTTTGCTGATTGCCGCCCGAGAGGGTGCTGACGGCGTCCGTGAGGCGGTGCGCCTTGAGGCGCAGTTTGCTCGTCCAGTCGCTCGCGGTTTGGTACTCGCGCGCGCGGTCCATCAAGAAGCCTTTGCGCAAGTCCTTGAGCACGGCGAGGGTGGCGTTGCGCTCGATGCTCATGTCCATCACGAGGCCTTGCTGACGCCGATCTTCGGGAACGAGGCCGATCCCCGCCTTCATGGCGGCGTTCGTGTCGAGCGGCGGCACGGGCCGCCCGTTCACGCGGACTTCGCCCGCGTCACGCGGATCGATGCCGAAAATGGCGCGCGCGACTTCGCTGCGGCCCGCGCCGACCAAGCCCGCCAGCCCGACGATTTCGCCTTTGCGAACGGTGAAGCTGACGTCGCGGAACACGCCGCGACGAGTGAGGTTCCGGACGTCGAGGGCGACTTCGCCGAGTTGCACGGGCACTTTGGGGTACAAGTCGCTGACGTCGCGTCCGACCATGCCGCGCACGACCCGGTCGACGGTGTACGTCTCGGTGAGACCGGAATCCACCCAGCGTCCGTCACGCATGATGGTGAGGCGCTGGCACTCGGCGAACGCTTCCTCCAAGCGGTGCGTGATGAACAGTACGGCCGCGCCTCGGGCGCGCAAAGCGCGAACGACGCGGAAAAGTCGCTCAGTTTCTTGTCCCGTGAGCGCCGCCGTCGGCTCGTCCATGATGAGGACGCGCGCTTGGAAGGACAGGGCCTTGGCGATCTCGACGATTTGCTGATCGGCGATGCTGAGGCCGCGCACGGGTCTGGCCGGGTCGAGGGGCACGACGAGGTCGCGCAGAATCTCGGCGACTCGGGCGCGCATGGCTGGATGGTGGATGCGGCCGCCTTTCAAGGGTTGGCGTCCCATCAAGACGTTCTCGGCGATGCTGAGGTCCGGAAAGAGCGTGGGCTCTTGGTAGATGACGGCGACGCCCGCGTCGCGCGCCTCGGCGGGATTGTGGAACACGCGCGGTTGGGCGTCGACGCGTAGTTCGCCTCCGTCGGCGCGGTGGACGCCCGCGAGGATCTTGACGAGGGTGCTTTTGCCCGCGCCGTTCTCGCCGAGCAGCGCGTGCGCTTCGCCGCCGTACAAGTCGAGGCTGACATCGACGAGGGCGCGAACGGGTCCGAAGCTCTTGCTGGCGTGCGAGAGCGAGAGGATGGGCGCGTCAGTCAAGGTGGAACACCTCCTCCAGCCGCAAGAATCCTTCGTCCGGGTGTTTGCCGCCCAAATCGATGAAAAAGGAGGCCATCTCGGCTTGCCAGCGGTCGTTGACTTCCCGTTGGCGCATGCCTTGAAGCGCGGCTGGCAAGTCGGGCGTTTCGAAGTACCCGACGAGCAGGCCGTCCGCGCGAAGAAACAGCGAGTAGTTGTGCCAGCCGGTTTCTCGCAGCGCTTCGAGCATGTCGGGCCAGACGTTGGCGTGACGCGCTTTGTACTCGTCGAGACGCTCGGGTTTGACGTGAAGCAAAAAGCACACGCGTTGTGAAGTTATAGGGGGCGAATCGGACGACACGGAACCTCCTGAGCGAGGGAGAACGTCGCCGAGAACGCACGAAAGCGAAGTCGGCGCGAAAAGATTTGAGAAGCCGTTGCGCCTCACATCTAACAACAGCACCCACAATTTTGCAAGGGGTTGTTAGATCGTGTTGTTTTGGTGTTAGATATGAGCGTGGCCAGCGAAGCGCTCAAACTTACTGGGGAACGCCAGCACCTCATCTTGCGGCGCGCCCTCGCCGAGCGAATCATCAAAATCAAAGACCTCGCCGCCGAACTCGGCGTGCACGAGATGACCATTCGCCGCGACCTCGACGCCCTCGCCGAGCAAGGCCTCTTGGAGCGCGTGCACGGCGGCGCGCGCGTCAAGGACAAGACCAGCGAGGAACTCAGCCATCACCTGCGCGCCGCGAAGAACACGGAGGCCAAGGCGCGCATCGCGCGCGCCGCCCTCGACCTCATTCAAGACGGCGACGTCGTCGCGCTCGACGCCAGCACCACCGCCCTGGCCCTCGCCGCGATTTTACACGCCCGCAACGTCACGGCGATCGTCACGGGCCTCGACGCCGCCAACATCCTCGCCGCAAGCGGCGTGAGCTTCTTGATGGTCGGCGGCAACTTTCACGCGCCTGCCCGCTCCTTCGTCGGAGCGTTCTTCATGGACACCATGCGCCGCCTCCATCCGGACAAAGTCTTCTTCTCGGCCAAAGCCTACTCGGTCGAGACGGGCTTCACCGATCCGCACCTGCCCGAAGTCGGCGCCAAGCAAACCTTGATCTCGTCGGGCGGCACCCGCATCGCCCTGCTCGACGCCAGCAAGCTCGGTCGCCGCGCCCTCGCCACCATCGCCACCCTCTCGGAAGTCGACGTGCTCGTCACGGACGCCGCGCCTTCCGACGACGTCCGCGCCGCCATCGAAGCGGCCGACATCAAGCTCGTCATCGCTCAGGAGGAACCGTGAACACGACCTACTTCTTCGCCGCCCTCGACCGTCAGCGCGTCGAAACGCCCAGCTGGGGTTACGGCAACTCCGGCACGCGCTTCAAGACCTTCGCCGCTCCCGGCGCCGCCCGCGACGTGCGCGAAAAGATCGAGGACGCCTCGGAAGTGCACCGCCTCACCGGCATCGCGCCGAGCGTCGCCCTGCACATTCCCTGGGACGAAGTCGACGATTACACGCAGTTGCGCGCCTTCGCCGAGGACCGGGGCGTGACGCTCGGCGCGATCAACCCGAACGTCTTTCAAGACGACGCGTACAAGCTGGGCTCCATCGCGCACCCTGACGCGGGCGTGCGCGCCAAGGCCCTCGACCACCTTCTCGGCTGCGTCGAGATCATGAAGCAGACGGGCTCGCGAGACCTCTCCTTGTGGTTCGCCGACGGCACGAACTACGCGGGGCAAGACGATTTGCGCGCCCGAAAGAGGCGCGTGCGCGAGGCCTTGCGGCAAGTGCACGACGCCCTGCCGGAAGGCGCGCGGATGCTCGTGGAGTACAAGCTGTTCGAGCCCGCCTTCTACGCCACCGACCTGTTCGACTGGGGCGCGGCGTACGCGCATTGCCTCGCCGTCGGAAGCAAGGCGCAAGTGCTCGTCGACCTCGGGCACCACGCCCAAAGCGTGAACATCGAGCAGATCGTCGCGTTCCTCCTCGACGAAGGGCGCCTCGGCGGCTTTCACTTCAACGCGCGCCGCTACGCCGACGACGACCTCATCGTCGGCACCACCAACCCCTTCGAGCTCTTCTGCATCTACGCCGAGCTCGTCGCCGCCGAGCGATCCGGCGATGACGTCACGCGTGCCACCGCCCAGAACGTGGCGTACATGATCGACCAAAGCCACAACATCGAGCCGAAGGTCGAAGCGATGCTGCAGTCGGTGCTGAACTGCCAAGAAGCGTACGCCAAGGCCCTCCTGATCGACTTCGACCGTCTCGCCGACGCGCAAACGGCGGGCGACGTGCTCGAAGCGCACCGCACCCTCACCGACGCTTTTCGCACCGACGTTCGCCCGCGCCTCGCCGAGTGGCGCCGCGCGAGGAACCTTCCCGAAGACCCCATCCAAGCGCACCGAGCGAGCGGCTACCAAGAGAAGGTGGCGCGCGAGCGCGGTCTGGCCGTCGCCGGAGGCGGCTTTCCCGTCAAAAGCTGATCCCGAAACCGTCCGACCCCCCTTCGTCCGTTCCGTCCCGCTTCGGCGGGACGCGGTAACTCACACCTCAAGGAGAGCAGCATGACCGCCACCGAATCCAAGTCGACCCTGCCTGCCAACCTCTGGAACGACGCCGACGCGCCCAGCAGCGACGGCCTCGCCGCGCTCACCTATCGCTCGCGCCTGCTCGGCGCGGACCGCACCCTCGTCAACATCTTCGGAGGCAACACCTCCACCAAGAGCGTCGAACGCGATCACCTCGGGCGCGACGTGACGGTGTTGTGGGTGAAGGGCAGCGGTTCGGACATCGCGAGCATCACCGAGCGAGGCTTCGCGGGCCTCAAGCTCGACGAAGTGCTGCCCCTCTTCGAACGCCCCAGCATGACCGACGAGGAAATGACGTCGTTCCTGGAACGCACCGTCTTCGAGCCGGGCCGTCCCAGGCAATCCATCGAGACCCTGCTGCACGCCTTCGTGCCCGCCAAGCACGTCGACCACACCCACCCCGACGCCATCATCTCGATCGCCTGCGCGCCGAACGGCGAAGAGATCATGCGCGAAATCTACGGTGAGCGCGCCGCGTGGGTGCCGTACATCCGCCCGGGCTTCACCTTGTCGAAGCAAATCGGCGAGGCCGTCCGCGACAACCCCCATCTGGAGTGCGTCGTGATGGGCAAGCACGGCCTCGTCACGTGGGGCGACACCGCGCGCGAAAGTTACGAGACGACGCTGCGCATCATCGGCGAAGCGCAAGCGTACCTCGATCAGCGTCGAGAAGCGCATCCCTTCGGCGGTGGAGTCGTGACGTCGCTCGACGACGAGACGCGCGCGCGTCTGTTGTCACGCTTGCTGCCCGTGCTGCGCGGCGCGATGAAAGGCGACCGACCCGTCATCCTGAACGTCGACACGAGCGCGGAGGTCATGGAGTTCGTGAACAGCCGTGACGCGAAAGTCCTCAGCGGAATCGGCGCGGCTTGCCCGGATCACCTCGTGCACACCAAGCGCGTGCCGCTCTTCCTCGACTGGACGCCCGAGCAAGGCGAGGAAGCCTTGCTGGACATCGCTCGGCAGAGCGTCTCGGCCTTCAAGCTGGAGTACAAGCACTACTTCGAGCAGCACCGCGGGCCCGGCGACAAGATGTTCTCGTCCGCGCCGCGCGTGACGCTCGTGCCCGGCGTCGGCATGATCACTTCCGGCTTCGACGCGGCCCTCGCCGACGTGAGCCGCCAACTGTACTTGCGCGCGATTCAAGTCATGAAGGGAGCGACGAGTCTCGGCGGCTTCGTGAGCCTCACACCCGCCGAAAGCTACGCCGTCGAGTACTGGCCGCTCGAACTGTACAAGCTCGCCCAGAAGCCCGCGCCGAAGACGCTCGAAGGGCACGTCGCCTTCGTGACGGGCGCGGCGAGCGGCATCGGCCGCGCCATCGCCCGCCGCCTCGCCGCCGACGGCGCCCACGTCGTCATCGCCGACCTCAACGCCGACGGTGGACGGCAAGTCGCCGAGGAAATCACGGCGGAGCGCGGATACCGGCGCGCCACGAGCGTCGGCATGAACGTCACCAGCGAAGAGCAAGTCGCGGCGGCGTACCAAACGGCCGTCCTCGCGTACGGCGGCGTCGACATCGTCGTGAACAACGCGGGCATCGCCTCGAGCGCGCCCATCGAGGAGACGTCGCTCGACATGTGGAACAAGAACCAGTCGATCCTCTCGACCGGGTACTTTCTCGTCGCCCGCGAAGCCTTCAAAATCCTCAAGGCGCAAGGCGTCGGCGGAAACCTCGTCTTCATCGGCAGCAAGAACTCGCTGGCGGCCGGGAAGAACGCCGCCGCGTACAGCGCCGCCAAAGCGGCCGAAGTACACCTCGCGCGTTGTCTCGCCGAGGAAGGCGGCGCGTCCGGCATTCGCGTGAACTCGGTGCTGCCCGACTCCGTCTTGTCCGGCTCGGCCATCTGGGACGGCAAGTGGCGCGCCGAGCGCGCCGCCACGTACGGCATTCGCGAAGATCAACTCGAGGAGTTCTACCGCCAACGCAACACCCTCAAAGTCAACATCCTGCCCGAAGACATCGCCGAGGCGGTGTACTTCTTCGCGACGCCCGCCGCGAGCAAGACGACGGGCGGCATCCTCACCGTGGACGGCGGGGTGCCGATCGCTTATGTCCGCTGACGCTTGGCACGTCGCGGTGGACCTCGGCGCTTCCGGCGGACGCGTCGCCATGGGACGCGTTGTGGACGGGCAGCTCGACATCGAGATGCTGCACCGCTTTCCGAACGGTCCCGTCCTCGTGCCGTGGCGCGGTCAAGCTCGCTTGTACTGGGACGTCCTGGGGCTGTGGAAGGAAGTTCTGCACGGCCTCGCCCTCGCCGGACGCCGCGCGGCGAGCCTCGGCGGACGTGTGGTCTCGGTCGGCGTGGACTCGTGGGCGGTGGACTTCGCCTTGCTCGACGCGGACGGCGTGCTGCTCGACGGAGTGCACCACTACCGCAGCGCGCGCAACGACGGCGTGATGAAACGGGCGTTCGAAACGCATCCGGCCGACGTCCTGTACGCGAAGACGGGCGTGCAGTTCCTGCCGTTCAACACCCTGTACCAATTGCTGGCGTCGAAGCACGACGCTCCGGGGGTCTTGGCGCGGGCGCGCACCTTGCTGATGGTGCCCGACCTGCTGCACTTCTGGCTGTCGGGCCGCGCCGTGTGCGAGCGCACGAACGCCAGCACCACGCAATTCTACGATCCGCGTACGCGCCAATGGTCGAGCGAGGTGCTGCGCGCCTTCGACCTTCCCGAAGGCATCCTGCCCGACATCGTCGAGCCGGGCGCCGACCTCGGCGAGCTTCTGCCCGTGATCGCCGAGGCCACGGGCCTGCACGGGGCGCGCGTCATCGCGCCCGCTTCGCACGACACGGCGTCGGCCGTCGTCGCCGCGCCCTTGACGGACGAGAACGCCGCGTACATCTCGAGCGGCACGTGGAGCCTCGTCGGAGCGGAGCTTTCGCGGCCCGTCTTGTCGAAAGAAGCGCTCGAGGCGAACTTCACGAACGAAGGCGGCGTGGACGGCACGACACGCTTTCTCAAGAACGTCATGGGCCTGTGGATCGTGCAGGAATGTCGCCGCGCTTGGGCGGACGTGGACTTCGCGACCCTCGCCAACGAAGCGGAAGTCGCCGAGGGCGGCGCGATCGTCGACGTGGACGATCCTCGCTTCCTGCCGCCCGGCGACGACATGCCCGAACGCGTGAAGGCACTGTGCCGTGAAACGAGACAGCGCGTGCCCGAAACTCGCGGAGAAATCGCCCGCGTGGTGTTCGAGAGCCTCGCGGCGACGTACGCGCGAGTCCTCGGCGAATTGGAACGCGTCACGGGCCGAACGGTGTCCACGGTACACGTCGTGGGCGGCGGGTCGCTCAATCGCCCGTTGTGCCAATGGACGGCGAACGCCACGCGCAAAACGGTCGTCGCCGGACCGATCGACGCGACGCTCGTCGGAAATCTGCTCTTGCAAGCTCGCGCGAGCGGAACTTCGGGCGCTGTGACGCCCCGAGAAGTCGTCGCGCGCACGTTCGCCGTGCACGTGTACGAACCGGCGAATTCGGCGGTTCGGGCATGACAGAATCGAAGCGGGAGGCCGCTTGAACGTCGATCTTTTCATCACTTGCCTCAACGACGCCCTCTTTCCCCGCACGGGCGAAGCGACCGTGCGACTTTTGGAGCGCCTCGGGTGCGACGTGCGCTTCAACGCCGCGCAGACGTGCTGCGGGCAGATGCACTTCAATTCCGGCTATCAAGAAGACGCCCTCAAGCTCGTGCGGCACTTCGTGGAGACGTTTCGCGACGCCGAAGTCGTCGTGGCGCCCAGCGGGTCGTGCGTCGGCATGGTCCGCGACTTGTACGTCAAGGCCGCCGAGTGGGCCGGAGACGAAACGCTGCTGCGTGAAGTTCGCCTGCTCGCTCCGCGCGTGTTCGAACTCAGCGAATTCCTCGTGCATCACCTCGGCGTCGAGGACGTCGGCGCGTACTACCCGCACCGCGTCACGTACCACCAGACGTGCCACGCCATGCGCGTTCTGCGCGTCGGGGACGCTCCCTTGAAGTTGCTGCAAAACGTGCGCGGCCTAATGCTCGTGGCGTTGCCGAACGTCGAGCAGTGTTGCGGCTTCGGCGGAACGTTCAGCGTGAAGAACGCCGACACCAGCACCGCCATGCTCGCCGACAAAGTGCAGAACGTGTTGAGCACGGACGTCGAAGCCTGCACCGCCGGGGACAACTCGTGCCTCATGCACATCGGCGGCGGCCTTTCGAGGCTTCGAAGCGGCACGCGGGTCGTGCATCTCGCCGAGATCCTCGCCAGCACGGAACAGGAGGTGTTCGCGTGAGCGCCGGGGGCATCAAACCCAAGACGACCTTCCAACAGGCCGCCAAAGTCACGCTGGCCAACTCGCAGATGCGCCGCAACCTCCGTCACGCCACGACGACCATTCGCGACAAGCGCCTGCGTACCGTGGCGGAGTTGCCCGATTGGGAAGCGCTTCGCGACGAGGGCGCGCGAATCAAGGACCACGTCCTCGCGAATCTCGGCGAGTACCTGCTGGATCTCGAGGCGTCCGTGAAGCGCCGAGGCGGACACGTGCACTGGGCGCGCGACGCCGAGGAGGCGCGCGAGATCGTCGCGAAGATCGCCGCGTCGCACGGCGCGCGCGAAGTCATCAAGGTCAAGAGCATCTCCACCGACGAGATCGAACTCAACGCCGCGCTCGAACGCCACGGTATTCGCGCCATCGAAACGGACCTCGCCGAGCTCATCGTGCAACTCGCCGACGATCGCCCCAGTCACATCCTCGTACCCGCCATTCACAAAGGCCGCGCGGAGATTCGCGATCTCTTTCGAGCCAAGCTCGGCGCGGAGTTGCTCACCGACGACCCGAAGCACCTCGCGGAAGCGGCGCGCGTGTACTTGCGCGAGAAGTTCCTGACGACGAAGGTCGCGGTGTCGGGCGCCAACTTCGCCGTGGCCGAGAGCGGCACGGTGTGCGTCGTGGAATCCGAGGGCAACGGGCGCATGTGCGTCACGCTGCCCGACGTGCTGATCAGCGTGATGGGCATCGAGAAGGTGCTGCCGACCTGGCAGGACGCGGCGGTGTTCCTGCGCCTGTTGCCGAGAAGTTCGACTGCCGAGCGCATGAACCCCTACACCTCCTTCTGGTCGGGGGTCACCGAGGGGGACGGCCCGCAGGAATTCCACCTCGTGCTGCTCGACAATGGAAGGACCGACGTTCTCGCCGACGACGTGGGACGGCAGACGCTGCGCTGCATTCGCTGCTCCGCGTGCCTCAACGTCTGCCCCGTCTACGAACGGACGGGCGGGCACGCGTACGGCAGCGTCTACCCGGGCCCGATCGGCGCGATCCTGACGCCGCAACTGCTGCACCTGGAGGACAAGAACGCGAACACCTTGCCGTGGGCGAGCAGTTTGTGCGGCGCGTGCTACGACGCGTGCCCCGTGAAGATCAACATTCCCGAGGTGCTGCTGTACCTGCGCGGCAAGATCAACGAGGCCAAGCCCTTGAGCGCCGAGGCGGTCGCCTTCAAGACGGTGGCTTGGGTGATGGCGGAACCGCATCGATTCGAGGGCGCTCTCAAGCTGGCCAGAACCGGCCAGGGACCGCTGGTGAAGGACGGGGCCATTCACGCCTTGCCGGGCTTGCTGAGCGGGTGGACGGACGCTCGTGACTTGCCCGCCTTTCCGAAGCAGTCGTTTCGCGAGTGGTGGAGGGCGAGCCGTGAGCGCTGAAGCGAAGCTCGACATCCTCACGAGGATCGCGCGCGCGCGAGCGACCCCAACATCTCTCGACCGGCGCGCCGTTTCGCCTTCGGAGCGCGCCCAAACGGACGTCGTCGAGCAGTTCGCGCATTTTGCCGAGGAGTACCGCGCGACCGTGGTGCACGCGTCGAGGCTGAACGTCGGGGACGTCGTCGAGACCTTGCTGCGGCGGCGAAATCACGTCCGCGTCGTCACGCCGCCGGACTTTCCCGCCGAGTTCCTCCCGAAGGGCGTTCACGTTCGCTGCGACGAAGACCTCGACACCGAGGTGCTCGACACGATGCAGGCGGTTCTGACGACGTGCGCGGTCGCGGTCGCCGAGACGGGCACGGTCGCCCTCGACCACGGGCCGGGACAAGGACGACGAGCCCTGACGCTCGTGCCGGACCATCACGTGTGCGTCATCCGCGTGTCGCAAGTCGTCGACAGCGTCCCCGAGGCCGTCGCGTGCCTGCGAGGCAGTGTCTTGACGGGACGTCCGCTGACGTGGATCAGCGGACCGAGCGCCACCTCCGACATCGAGCTTTCCCGAGTCGAAGGCGTACACGGACCGCGCATCCTCGACCTCGTCCTCGTGCAGGAGGCTTGACCGTTCCCGGACCTCGACGAACTCGTTCCCTCGATCGGTGGCGCGGGCGCCCGAATCGCCACGGTGAAGCAAGTACGGCATGACGGCGAGACCGGACGGCAGCGCGCCGTGAACCCTTGGAGCACGCGGAAACCGCCGAGAAGTACGAGCACGAGAGCTTCGCGGCGGGCGGCAAGCGCGAAGGATTGACGCGCGACGAACCGCGTGACGTGGACGGCGCGTTTCGCGTGCCGACCATCCTCGAGTGATCTTGCGCCGTCGGAGACGAACCGCGACGAAAGGCGACCTCGACGTCCGCAAAAGGCAGCGGCGAGGTCACCTCTCGCGTTGCGTTTACCCTGGAGGGATGCTCGAAGCGCCGTCTCCTTCGCCTTCCTCGCCTGCGCCGCGCCGTGACGCCGTCGGAATCGTCCTCGCGCTCACGTCCGCCGCCGCGTCGGGCACGCTCGGTGTTTGGGGAAAGCTCGCGGCGCGCGTCGACCTCGACGTGCCGACCCTGCTCACTTGGCGCTTCGGGCTCACGGCGGCGCTGCTGCTCGCTTTCGGCGCCTTTCGAGTCTCGAGGAGCGAGCGTATCTCGCTGCTGCTTTTGAGCGCCTTGTACGCCGTGGCGACGGCGCTGTACTTCGCGGCCCTCGCCCGCATCACGGCGGGCACGAGCGCGTTGCTGGTGTACCTTGCGCCCGCCTTCGTGGTTCTCTACGCCGCGCTCGGCGGAGAGCGGACGACGCTTCGCGCGTTGCTCGCGCTCGCCTGCACCTTGCTGGGTCTGGGCGCGGTGATCGGTTGGCCGAGCGCCGCCGACCGTGACGGCCTCGGCTTGCTTCTCGGCGGCGCGGCGGGCGCTTCTTATGGCGCGTACCTGTTCGCGAGCGGGCGCTTGGCGAGCCGAGCGGCGCCCTTGGCGCTCACGGCACACGTGTCGCTCGCGTGCGCCGCCGTGTTCGCCGTGCTCGGAAGCCTCGGCGGTACCTTGAGCGTGCCGACCCTTCCCGCGCAGTGGGGGCTGGTGCTCGGAATGATCGTGGTGCCGACGTTGCTCGCCTTGCCGACGCTCGCGGGGGCGGTGCGCCGGATCGGGGCGGCGCGCGTGAGCTTGTTGGTGAGCACCGATCCGCTGTGGGCGATCGCGTTCGCCGCCCTCATGCTCGGCGAGCGCCCCAGGCCGAGCGTCGTGCTTGGCGGCTTGCTGATTTTGGCGGGGGCGATCTCCGCGCAAGCGCGAAGCCGAGGTTGAGCAGGGGTTCGAGCGCGGCACGCGGCGCTCGAACCGAAGGTTGGCTTCGGACCCGGCAAAGCGTTCGAAGGCACCTCCAAGCTCGCAGGGCAGGAGCTTCTTGACGCCTACCTACATGTAGGTAGATAATCGAAGTGTGACCGAGCAAGCCGACACCCGTGAACGCATCCTCGACGTGGCCCAACGCCTCGTGCAGCATCGCGGCTACCACGCCGTCAGCTACAAGGACGTCGGCGAGCAACTCGGCATTCGCAACGCCAGCATTCACTATCACTTTCCCTCCAAGGCCGACCTCGGCCTCGCGCTCGTGCGGCGCTACCGCGAACGCCTGCAAGTCACGCTGGCCGCCCTCGACGTCCTTTCCTCGCCCGCCGAGCGTCTGAGCCGCTTCGTCGACGCTTACCGAGACGTCGTCCGAGACGACGGCCGCGTCTGCCTGTGCACCGTTCTCGCCGCCGAGGATCCCGCCCTGCCCGAGACTCTGCGACCCGAAGTGCGCGCCTTCCTCGACTTCAACGAGCGCTGGCTCGCGCGCGTCCTCGCCGAGGGACGCGCCGAAGGTGAACTTCGCTTCGACGGATCGCCCGAGGCCGCCGCCGCCGCCTTTCTCGCCACGCTCGAAGGCGCCATGCTGCTCGCCCGGTCGGCGCACGATCCCGCGCGCTTCGACCTCGTCGTTCGCCACGCCACCGCCGCCCTGCACGCCGCGAGATTCTTCCAAGGAGCTTCGCCATGACCAAGAACGACCTCGCCGCCCGCGCCCGCACCCTCCTCGACTTGCACACCGCGCCCGAGATCTTGACGCTCGCCAACGTCTGGGACGTCGTGTCCGCGCAAGTCGTCGCCGCGACGGGCGCCCGCGCCCTCGCGACCGCCAGCCACTCCATCGCCTCCTCCTTCGGCTACGAGGACGGCGAGAACATCCCGCTCGACTTGCACCTCGACATGGTGCGCCGCATCGTGCAAGCCGTGGACGTGCCCGTCACGATGGACTTCGAGGCGGGCTACGGCAACCCCGGCGAGACGGCGCGCCGCGCCATCGAAATCGGCGTGGTCGGCGGCAACCTCGAAGATCAGATGAAGCCCCTGGACGAAGCCGTCGAAGCGGTTCGGGCGGTGCTCGAAGCCGGACGAAGCGCGGGCATCGACTTCGTCCTCAACGCCCGCACCGACGCCGTCGTGCGCGCCGACAAGAACGCCCCCCGCACCGAGGTGATCGATGAAGCCATTCGCCGTGGCCGCGCCTTCCTCGACGCGGGCGCTCCCGTCGTGTTCGTGCCGGGCCTCGTCGCCCGCGACGAGATCCAAACGGTCGCCGACGCCTTCGGGCCTCGCAAGCTCACCGTCATCAGCGTGCCCGGCGTGAGCTTGCCCGCCTCGGAACTTCAAGCGCTCGGCGTCGCCCGCGTCTCCACCGGTCCCTTCACGCAACGCGTCGCCCTCACGGCGCTGCAAGACGCGGCGTCGGCCCTGCTCGGCGGCGGCGTCCTTCCCGCCAACACCCGACCGCTCAACTGACCGCTTCGAGTGCGCGGCGCTTCGTCCTCGTCGAACGTCATACTTCGATGGGAATGGAGCCCGCGCACTCGAACGACGCGTACCGCCCTCCGAGGCGCCGCAACTCCGCTGGCGTGCCCTGCTCGGCGATCCGCCCTCCTTCCAGCACGACGACGCGGTCGGCGGCGCGAGCGAGCGACAGGCGGTGCGTCACCACGAGGGACGTGCGGCCCCGCATGAGCGCCGTCAGGGCCGCCACGATGATCTCCTCGGATTCGGGGTCGACGCTGCTCGTCGGCTCGTCGAGCAGCAGCACCTTCGGCTTGGCGAGCAGCGTCCGCGCGATCGCCACGCGTTGACGTTGCCCGCCCGACAACTTCACGCCGCGCTCGCCCACGATCGTCTCCAGCCCTTCGGGAAGCTCGCGCACGAAGTTCAGGGCGTGCGCCGAGCGAAGCGCGTCCTCGACGTCTCGAAGCGGCGCGTTCGGGCAAGCGAAGCGCACGTTCTCCAGCACGGAAGCGTAGAACAGGTACGGCTCTTGCTGCACCACGCCGATGTTCGAGCGCAGGCTGTGCAGCGTCACGCTCCGCACGTCGTGTCCGTCGATCAACACGCGCCCTCCCGTCGCGTCGAAGGCGCGCGTCAAGAGGCCCAGCAGCGTCGATTTACCTGCGCCCGACAAGCCCAAGATCGCCACCCGCTCGCCCGGGCGCACGTGAAGGTCGAGATCGTGCAGCACGGGCCGCTCGCCGTCGTACGCGAAGGAAACGCGCTCGAACCGCACATCACCGTCGAGCGCCGCAAGGTTCACGGCATCCTCGGCGTCCACGACGTCGAGCGGCGCGTCGAGCACCTCGAACACCCGGCGTCCCGCCGCTTCCGCCCGCTGCACGAGGTCGCTGATTCCCACGAGGTCGTCGATCGGCCCGAGAAAGTAGCGTCCGTAACCGCGGTACGCCACGAGCCCGCCGAGGGTGAACTGCCCCGCGAGAACGAGCAGGGCTCCGCCGCCGATCATGATGACGTTGCCGAGGTTCGCAACGAAACGGATGACCGGGAAGGTCTTGTTGCGCAGCCGCACCGCCTCGATCTGCTGATCGTAGAGGTCACGGGCGAGAACCTCCACCTTGCTCTCGGATTGTCGCTCTCGCGCGAACGCCTGGATGACGCGCATTCCTCCGAGTTGATCGGCGAAGAGCGCTCCGATTTGCCCGAGGCGATTGCGCGCCCGCTGGTACGTCGGGCGGACGTTCTTGTTGTAACGCGTCAGCAAGAACGCCACGGCGATCATCGGCAAGATCGTCGCGACGCCGAGCCAAGGCTGCAAGGCGATGAAGATGGCGGCGACGCCGAGAATGCGAAGCGCGTTGGCGATCACCGCGTCCGTGCCGCGCACGAGGACGTCTTGGACGCTCTCGACGTCCCCGGTGAGGCGCGCGAGGAGGTCGCCCGTCTGGTTGCGGCCGTAGAACGACGCCGATTGCGCGGCGAGGCGGCGGTACAGGCGCAAGCGAAGTTGGTACACGAGATCTTGTCCCGCCCGTTCGAGCAGCACGCCTCGCCACGCCGAGAGCACTTGCCCCAGCGCGATGACGCCGAGCAGCAGCAGGAGTTGCACGGCGATGTACCGAACGTCGCGGTTCGCGATCCCGACGTCCACGACGTTCTTCCAGATCAGAGGCGGCGAGAGTTCGGCGGCGACGGCGAGCACGAGGCACAGCATGCCGAGCGCCACGGTGCGCTTGTACGGCAAGACGAGTCCGTACAGACGGCGCGTCACGTTCGGCGAAGCGGAAGAAGACGACACCGCGTCAGCTTAAGCCCGCTCGAACGAAGCGGAAGTGTCTATTGTCGCGTACCGTGAAGCATGAAGGCCGTCTGGATTCTGGTGACGCTCGCCTTGGCCGCGTTTCTCACGCTGCGCGTTCGGCATCACGGACTCGACGCGCCCATCCAAGGCGCGCTGGAAGGCGCCCGCCCGTCCTGAAGGAAACCACGGTGTGGCCGCGAGCGACGTTCGACCTCACCGCGCGCGTTCTCTCAAAAGACGCTCGCCGACGAAGGCGCGAGGTACGCTCCCATCGACGTCGCCTTCGGGTGGAGTCGCCTGTTCGACTGCGGCGTCGTGCGGCGCTTCGACGTCTCGCAACTCGTGCCATTCTTCCGAGTCGAGTGGTCGGGCGAGCCTCCGCTCACGCCCGACGAGCTCACGGCGTGCGCCGCGAACATGCACCTGATTCCGGCGCGCGACACGGTCGCGCGGCAACTCGGCCGCTTGAAACCCGGCCACCTCGTTCACCTCACGGGCCTGCTCGTGAACCTTGCGCGGTTCGACGGGTGGACGTGGCGCTCCTCGCTCACGCGAACGGACTCGGGAAGCGGCGCGTGCGAACTCGTGTACATGCAGCCGAGCTCGTAGGGTTGAACGCGAGAAGCCGCGGCGGCATAAGCTGAGCGAGTGAACTTCGAGGACTACCACACCCATCACCGTCGTTGCGGTCACGCGAGCGGCTCTTTGAGAGACGTCGTGGAGGCCGCGCTCGAACAGAATCTTCACGCGATCGGCCTCAGCGACCACGCGCCGATGCTCTTCTTGCCGGGCGACCATCCGCAGCCCGGCACGGCCATGGCCAAGTCGGAGTTCGGCGCGTACGTACGTGAAATGCACGACCTGAAGAGCGAGTACGCCGAGCGGGTCGTCGTGAACGTCGGGGTCGAGGCCGACTACGTGCCCGGGTCCGTGGACGACTACCGCGCGTTGCTCGCGGGCGGCGACTTCGACTACGTGATCGGCAGCGTTCACTTCATCGACGGCTGGCACCTCTTTCAAGAACAGCGTCCCGACGGCGTGACGCGCGAGGACTTGTGGGACCGCGCCCTCGTCTTGACGCGTGAAGCGGCCGAGACGGGCCTCTTTTCCATTCTCGGGCACCTCGACGTGCTTAAGACCAAAGGGCACCTGCCCGATCGCGTCGACACCCCGAGGCTGCACGAGACGCTCGACGCCGTCGCCGACCTCGGCGTCGCCATGGAGCTCAACACCAGCGGGTGGCGCAAAAGCGCGAACGAGTGCTTTCCAAGCCTGGCCATCCTGAAGCTCGCGGCGAAGCGCGGTATTCCCGTCGTGCTCGGCAGCGACGCGCACCGCCCCGAGGACGTCGCGGCGGACTTTCCACGGGCCGCCGCCTTGCTGCGCGAAGCGGGCTACGGTGAGCTCGCGTCCTTCTCGCGCGGCGAGCGCGCAACTCGGCCCTTGTAAAGCCGAGCGGCCACCCGCCTAAGGCCGCACGGTGCGATCCCATCCTTCGAGGCGTTCGCGAGGCGTCCTCCCTGGAAGTGGCGGCGCGATTCTGCCCGCGAGCGTTTCCTGTCTCTCGGCCTTCGTGGCGAGAAACGGACGATCGACTGTTCGGCGTGAAGTGATCTCCCGCCACGCCGAACAGTCAAGGGAACTCGACACGTCGCGCGTTCTGCTGCCGCCGTAGAATGATCGGCATGTCTTCGCCCGCCCCCGATCATCTCGTGCACCTCCCGGACGGCAGTTGCTGCGCTCCGAAGAAGTTCGCGCACCTTCATCAGCACACGCAGTACAGCCTCCTCGACGGCGCGGCGAAGCTCAAGGACCTTTTGAAGTGGGTCAAGGAAGTCACGCCCGACGATCCCGCGTGCGCCATCACCGACCACGGCAACATGCACGGCGCCGTGCACTTCTACAACTACGCGGTGTCCATGGGCGTCAAACCCATCCTCGGCTACGAGGCGTACGTCGTGCCGGGCTTCGGAACGCGCCGCGACCGCAAGGCGGGAGACAAGAGCGAGAAGGGCATCTTCCACCTCACGCTCCTCGCGCGCGACTTCGACGGTTACCAAAACCTTTGCCGCCTCTCCTCGCGCGGCTACACGGAAGGCTACTACTACAAGCCGCGCATCGACCACGAACTGCTCACCGAGCATTCGAAAGGAGTCGTCGCTTTCAGCGGTTGCCTCGGCTCGGAAGTCCAGCAGCTCTTGATGCAAGGCCGCGAGGACGAAGCCAAGCAGCGCCTGCTGTGGTACCGCGACCTCTTCGGCGAGAACTACTTCATCGAGATCCAAGACCACGGCCTGCCCGAGCAGAAGAAGAACAACCCGATTCTGAGGGCGTGGGCGCAGGAGCTCGGCATCGGCTTGGTCGCCACGAACGACGGGCACTACGTCAAGAAGACCGACGCGACCGCCCACGAGACGTTGCTCGCCATCCAGACGAAAGCGACCCTCGCCGACGAGAACCGCTTCAAGTTCCCCTGCGACGAGTTCTACGTCAAGAGCCTCGACGAGATGCAATCCGCCTTGCCCGTGAGCGACTGGGGCGAGGAACCGTTCGACAACACCGCCCGCATCGCCGCCATGTGCAACGTCGACTTGCCCGTCGGCAAGAAGCGCGTGTACCAGATGCCCGCCTTGCCCATTCCCGAGGGCCGCACGATGGCCGAGGAGCTGCGCGTGCAAACGTACCGAGGCGCCGTGAAGCGCTACCCCGCGCACCTCACGGAAAGCTTCGTGCGCTTCTACACGGCCAAGTCCTGGGAAGCCGTCCGCGACACACAGACTTTGAGGGCGTACTGCGAAGCGATCTTCACTCCGAAGATCGACGGCGACAAGTTCACCCGCGAGAAGTTCGACGCGATCGACTTTCTCGGCATGGCGGCCCACCTTCACGGGCGTCTGGCGACGTTCGACTCCGACACCGCCGATCTCGAGACCCTGTACACGGCGCTCGCCTTCATGGGCAGCATCTGGGAAGCGCTTGGCAAGGCGTGCGGCGAGAAGTACACGAAGTACCCCGCCTTGGAGCGAATCGAGCAAGACGAGGCGTTCGTCTTGCCTGGCATGGATGAAGAGGCGTACAAGCACGCCGTCGTCCTCATGCGCCGCGCCGAGTACGAGCTGAGCGTCATCAACAACATGGGCTTTCCCGACTACTTCCTAATCGTCGCCGATTACATCAACTGGGCAAAGGATCAAGGAATTTCCGTAGGCCCGGGCCGCGGATCGGGCGCGGGATCGCTCGTCGCCTACGCGATTCGCATCACCAACCTCGACCCGTTGGAGTACGAGCTGCTCTTCGAGCGCTTCCTCAATCCCGACCGTATTTCGATGCCCGACTTCGACATCGACTTCAGCGACGCGCGGCGCGAAGAAGTCATTCAGTACGTGCGGCGCAAGTACGGCGACGACAAGGTCGCGCAGATCGCGACCTTCGGGACGATGGCGTCCAAGGCGTGCCTCAAGGACGTGGCGCGCGTGATGGGCGTCGAGTACGCCAAGGTGGACAAGGTCAGCAAGCTCATTCCGATCAAGTTCGGCAAGAGTTACAGTCTCGAGCAGGCGCGCGAAAGCGTTCCGGACATCCAGCAGATGCTGGAAGCCGACAAGGAGCTCGCCGAGGCGTACGACTTCGCGCAGAAGCTCGAAGGCCTCACGCGCCACGCGTCCGTGCACGCGGCGGGCGTCGTGATCGGGCGAACGCAGCTCACGGACCTCGTGCCCCTCATGCGCGACACGTCGGGCGAAGGCATCGTCTGTCAATTCGACATGAAGGCCGTCGAGGACATCGGCCTCATCAAGATGGACTTCCTGGGCCTGCGCACCTTGTCGTTTTTGGAAGAAGCGCACCGCATCCTCAAGGAGTCCAAGGGCTTGGACGTGAACTTCGACGAGATTCCTCTCGACGACGAGCGCACGTACGAGCTCTTGTCGCGCGGCGACACGAAAGGCGTCTTCCAGCTCGAAGGCGCGGGCATCGCGGACGCGTCGAGGCGCCTCAAGCCGCGTCGACTCGCCGACATCATCGCCCTTTCGGCCCTCTACCGCCCGGGACCGATGGAGAACATTCCGACGTACGTGCGTCGTCACCACGGTGTCGAGGAAGTCGACTACGTCAAGGACGGCTTTCCGAACGCCGCGACATGGCTCGAAAAGATTCTCGCCGAGACGTACGGCATTCCCGTCTATCAAGAGCAGATCATGCAGATCGCGTCCGAGGTGGCGGGTTACAGCTTGGGCGGCGCGGACTTGCTGCGCCGCGCGATGGGCAAGAAGGACGCGGCGGAGATGCAGCGTCAACGCGAGCTGTTCACCAAGGGCTCGGTCGACAACGGCGTGCCGAAAGACGAAGCGAGCCGACTTTTCGATTTGCTCGAAGCGTTCGCCAACTACGGCTTCAACAAGTCGCACAGCGCCGCGTACGGCGTGATCACCTACCAAACGGCTTGGCTGAAGGCGAATCATCCCGTCGAGTTCATGGCCGCCTTGCTGACCGTGGAGCGCCGTGATTCGGACAAGGTGTCCGAGTACGTGAGCGACGCGCGGAAGATGGGCGTGACGGTGTTGCCGCCCGACATCAATCAGTCGGGCGCGGACTTCCGCGTGCAAGGCGAGGAGATCTACTTCGGCTTGTACGCCATCAAGGGGCTCGGCGAGAACGCCGTCTTGCGAATTCTCGACGAGCGGACGCGCGGCGGAGCGTTCAAGTCTCTGGCGGACTTTTGCAAGCGCGTCGATTCGAAGACGTGCAACCGCAAGGGTCTCGAAGCGCTCGTCAAGAGCGGCGCCTTCGACTCGTTCGGCGAGCGCGCCCAGTTGCTGGCCAGCCTCGAGGACGCGGTGGCGTGGGCGCAAGGCGCGGCGCAGATGTTCAACTCGGGCATGGACTCGCTGTTCGGAGCGGCGACCGTGGCGCCCGAGCCGAAGTTGCGCTCGGGCGTGGCGCCGCTCAGCGAGTTGGAGCGGCTTTCGCTCGAGAAGGAGTCGTTGGGACTGTACATCTCGGGACACCCGCTCGAGCAGCACGAGGGGCTTCGCGAGGCGGCCACGACGCGCATCGCTGACCTCGAGTCGTGGTTCTTCGCGCAAAACGCGAAGGGACGCGTGCGGGCGGTGTTGGCGGGCATGATCGAGGCGGTGGTGAAGAAGCCCACGAAGTCGGGGGGAATGATGGCGCGCTTCAACCTCGCCGACGAGTCGGCGACGATCGAGCTCGTGGCGTTCAGCCGTGCGTACGAACGCATTCACGAGAAGCTCGTGGCGGACACGCCCGCGCTCGTGATCGTGGAGCTCGAAAGCGAGGACGGCGGCTTGCGGGCGATCGCCGAGGAAGTCGTGCTGATCGAGCAGTTGGCGGACATTCCCAAGGTGATGTACGTCGACATCGACTTGGATTCCGCGACGCCCGAGGACCTCGCGGAGTTCCAAAGCGTGGTGGACGAACACGCGGGCAGCCTGCCGACGTACTTCCGCTTCCTGGCGGGCGAGCAGTACGTGACGTATCAGCTCGACAAGGGCCTCGGAGGGGCGGGGGCCTTGAGGGTCGTGAACGACATGTTCCGGGCGTGGGCGTCGGCGTACCTCGCGTACGACAACGGCACGATTCTGGCACGCTTCGCGCCGCAAAAGCCGCAGTGGGGACAGCGTGGAGGTGGCAAGCCGCTGCAGGCGTGAGCGCTCTGGACAGGCGTTGGCTGCCGAACCGGAGTTCGTGTAGTCTGAACACCATGCCGCATGTCATTACGAACCCGTGCATTGGAGTCAAAGATCAAGCTTGCACCGAAGTGTGCCCCGTGGAGTGCATCTACGACGGCGGAGATCAGTACCTCATCCATCCCGACGAGTGCATCGATTGCGGCGCGTGCGTGCCCGCCTGCCCCGTCTCGGCGATCTTCCCCGAAGAGGACGTTCCGTCCAACGAGACGCCCTTCATCGCCAAGAACAAAGAGTTCTTCGGCCTCTGAGTCGGTTTCCGTGCCGAGGTGACGCGCGTCGCCTCGGCACTCGCGCTGTCGGGCGGGTGTGTGAAGGTTGTGTTGCTAGCACTCCTCACACACCTACGGGCGAAATCCGGTTCGATGAGGATCATCGGGCCGCCGAGAGGCCTGGCATTTCGAGGTGCGTTGAGTATGATGTGTAAGATACTCAAAACACATCCGGTACGTCTGCGGGCGAACGGAATCACGAGGAGTCATTGATGAGTCAACATACGTCTGTCACGATTTACGGCGGCACACCCTTGCAAGGCGAGTGGTCGGTGCAGCCGAGCAAAAATGCGGCCCTTCCGATCATCGTCGCGAGCCTTCTCACGCCCGAACCCGTGACGCTGCACGGAGTGCCGCAGCTCAGCGACGTCTACACCTTGCTGCGCATCATGAGCGGCCTCGGCACGCGGTTCGCGTGGACCGGGCCGCACAGCTTGACGATGCACACCCCGACGTTGACGTCGATCGAGACGCCGCACGAGCTCGTCGCGAAACTGCGCGCGTCCATCACGCTGCTCGGCGCGCTGCTGTCCCGGTCACGCGAAGCCAAGGTGGGATTGCCAGGCGGTTGCACCTTCAGCCTTCGCCCCGTGGATCAGCACTTGAAGTCCTTGCGGGCAATCGGCGCGGACGTTCGCGAGGAAGGCGGCGTCTTCCTCGCGTCGCGGCCCAAGACGCTCACGGGCAGCTACCTCTTCGAGATGCCGACCGTGGGCGGCACGCAAAACGCGATTCTCGCGGCCGTGCTCGGCGAGGGCGAGGTGACGTTGGAAAACGCCAGTGCCGACACCGACGTCGTCGACATGGTGAACTTCCTGAACTCGCTCGGCGCGGACATCACCGGCGCGGGCACCCCGACGATCATCGTGCGCGGCGTCTCGGCGTTGCGCGGCGGCGAGTACCGCGTCATTCCGGACCGACTCGACGCGGGCACGTGGATGATCGCGGCGACGGCGACACGCGGCCACGTCACCTTGAGCGGCGTGCGCGCCAAGCACCTGCGGGCCGTGAGCGCCAAGCTTCGCGAAATCGGTGCGGACGTCATCGAGCACGACGAGACGACGCTCACGGTGGACGCTCGCCAACGCCTTTTGAGGCCTGTAAGCGTCACCGCCACCGAGTACCCGGGCTTCCCCACGGACTTGCAGCCCATCATGGGCGCCCTTCTGGCGACCGTGCCGGGCACGAGCGTCCTGACGGACCGCATCTACGCGCGCACCACGCACGTCGCCGAGTTGATTCGCATGGGCGCGAACATCGAGGTGCCGGGACAGACGATGATCGTGCAAGGCGGCAAGCTGCACGGCGCGCACGTCACGGCCGCCGACATCCGCTCGGGCGCCGCGCTGGTGGTGGCGGGCCTCGCCGCCGAAGGCGAGACCATCATCGAGGGCGTGGCGTACTTGCAACGCGGCTACGAGGACCTCTTGCCGAAGATGCGCCGCCTGGGCGCACGCGTGGACTTCACGAACGTCGCCCTGCCCGCCGCTATGGATTGACGTCGGAAACGACAAAGGCTCCCCAACGTGGGGAGCCTTTTCTTTGGAATCGTGTTTGCGAATTACTCGCTCTTGGCCTCGCCCGAGGACTCTTCGCCGGAGGCGCCCTCTTGGTCGGAGGCGAACTCGGCGATGGGCTGTTGGGTGAGCTCGCTCTGCTCGTCGCTCGCCTCGGTCTGAGCCACGGCGCCCGAGCCGACTTCCGTCACGGGCTCGTCCGACGCGTCGATCGCGGCGGCGTTTTCCTGCTCGGCGCTCGCCTCGGAGCCTTCCGAGCTCGTCTCGGCGCTCGCTTGCGCCGCTTCGGTCGCTTGGGCGGCGTTCGCGGCGTCGGCTTGGGTGGCCGTCAAGAGTTCCACGGCCCGCGCGAGGGCCTTGTCGCGCACGAGGGTCGCGAGGTAGCCGTTGAGGCCGTTTTCACCGAGTTGCTTGCGCAGCTCTTCGATGCTGAGGCGGTTGGCGGTCGCCAGGGCGCGCAGGCTCGCGTCGAACTCGCTTTGCGAAACGCGCACGCCGAGGTCCTCGGCGAGTTGCTCGAGCGCGAGGTCACGCTTGACGCGCGTCTCGGCGTTCTTACGCAAATCCGCCACGAACTCGTCGAGCTTGCCTTGCTCGTCCATGAACTTCTCGTACTCGTCCCACTTCACGCCTTGACGCGACAAGTCGTCCTTGATTTCGTCGAGCATCGCTTCTTGACGGCGGCGAATCATGGCGCTCGGCACGTCGACCGTCATGTCGTCGGCGAGTTGGCTGACGAACTGCTCGCGGCGCGCGCTTTCGCCTTCGTTCTTCGCGCGGCGTTCGAGTTCCGAGCGCAGATCCTTGCGCAGGCGCTCGAGCGACTCGAAGTTGAGGCTCTTGGCGAACTCTTCGTTCAAGTCTTGCAGTTGCTTGTGCTTGACGTCGATGATCTTGACGGAGACGGAGCTCTCGGCGTGCTCGTGATCGCCGTGGCTGTGCGCGGGCACCGTGATCGTGACTTCGTCGCCGATGTTCTTGCCGACCAGGGCGTCACGAACGTGCTCTTCGGCGACGTCGAGGTAGATGGGGTACGTGCCGCCGTCGGCGTCCTCGCCGCGTTCCTCGATCGTGACCATGTCGGTCGCTTCGACGGGCCGCTCGACGCTTTCGAAGGTCGCGTTGCGCTCCTGCAAGTCGCGCAAGGTACGTTCGAGGACGTCATCGGTGATGTCAGGCGCGCTCGCCGTAAGGCTGAAGGTCCGCCAGTTGGGCAATGTGACGGCGGGGTACGTTTCGCCGCGCACCGTGAACGAGAAGTCGTTTCCGTCCTGCGGCGTCTCGGGCGTGATCTCGGCGTCCACGATGTTGAGCTGCAGCTCGCGAACCGCTTGGGGGTAGAAGGTGTCGAGCAGGCGGTCGCGCACCTCGCCTTCGACGTAGCCTCGGCCGACGCGCTTCTCCAAGACGCTGCGAGGCGCCTTGCCCGGGCGGAAGCCCGGAACGCGTACGTCGCGCGACACGGCGCTCCACACTTGGTTGAACGCGCTTTGCACATCGGACTTGCCGACCGTCACGCGAAACTCGACTTGGTTGCCTTCTCTCTTGAGCAGTTCTGCCATAACACTCCCGTCGCGTTGAGCGAAACTTCTTGTGCTGGAAATTCAAAAAGACAACGGCCCCGATGTTAGGGGCCGCTGATTGGTGCGAGGAAAGGGACTTGAACCCTCACATCTTTCGATACCAGATCCTAAGTCTGGCGCGTCTACCAGTTCCGCCATCCTCGCGTACGAGCGAACCCGGCCCCAGGGGAATGCGCACGACCTGGACAAATTGTTGGGGTGGGTTATGGGACTTGAACCCACGGCCTCCGCTTCCACAGAGCGGCGCTCTAACCAGCTGAGCTAAACCCACCACGCAGCCTCAAAGAGGCCCTAACATCCTAAGGTGTAGGGGGCGGAGTGTCAACCGTCACGGCCCACCCCCGCCACGTCGTCACACGTTGTACGTGCTGCTCGCCGTCACGCCACCTTCGCCTGTCCAGTCCGTGTGGAAGAATTGGCCGCGCGGCGCGTCGGTGCGTTCGTACTGATGCGCTCCGAAGTAGTCGCGCTGCGCTTGCAGCAAGTTGGCGGGCAGCTTCGCCGAGCGGTACGCGTCGAAGTACGACAGGGCCGACGAAAAGGCGGGCACGGGCACGCCCGACAAGACCGCCCGCGACACGACACGGCGCCAAGCGGCGCTCGCCTCGCTCGTCGCTCGCTGGAAGAACGGAGCGAGCAGCAGGCTCGGCAGTCGCGGCTCTTCCATGTACGCCTCGTGGATGTCGTCGAGGAACACCGCGCGAATGATGCAGCCTTCACGCCACAGGTGCGCGATGCGGCCGAAGTCGAGGCGCCATCCGTACTCTCTGGCGGCTCCCCCCATTAAGGCGAAGCCTTGCGCGTACGAGCAGATCTTGGAGGCATACAGCGCGAGTTCGAGGTCGGCGAGAAACGCGTCCTTGTCGCCTTCGAAGCTCGTCGCGGGCCCTTCTAGGACGCGCGACGCGGCGACACGCTCGTCCTTGAGGGCGCTGATGGCGCGGGCGAAGACGGCCTCGGCGATCGTGGCGGCAGGCACGCCGAGCGTGAGGGCCGCTTCGGACGTCCACTTGCCCGTGCCCTTTTGGCCCGCCGTGTCGAGGATGAGGTCGACGAGCGGCAAGCCCGTCACGTCGTCGGTCTTCGCGAGGATGTTCGCGGTGATCTCGATGAGGTAAGAGCCAAGGCGGCCAGTGTTCCAGCGCGCGAAGACGTCGCTCATCTCGGGCGCCGAGAGGCCCAGAACGTCCCGCATGAGATGGTATGCCTCGCCGATCATCTGCATGTCGGCGTACTCGATGCCGTTGTGGACCATCTTGACGAAGTGCCCCGCGCCGCCCGCCCCCACCCAATCACAGCAAGGCGTTCCGTCGGGCGTGCGCGCCGCGATCGCCTGCAGCATCGGCCCGACGTGCGGCCAAGCGGCTTCGTGGCCGCCCGGCATGACGCTCGGGCCGTTGAGCGCACCTTCCTCGCCGCCCGAGACGCCCGTCCCGACGAACAGCAGCCCTCGATCGGCGAGTCGACTCGCGCGGCGCTCCGTGTCCAAGTAGTGGCTGTTGCCGCCGTCGATAAGGATGTCGCCGGGCTCCAAGTACGGCGTGAACAACTCGATGGTGTCGTCCACGGCGCTTCCGGCGCGCACCATGATCATGATGGCGCGCGGCTTTTTCAAGAGAGCGACGAACTCCTCGGCGGAGCGGCCGCCGAGAATGCGCCGCCCTTGCGCGCGTCCCGCGAGAAAATCGTCGATCCTGGCGACGGTGCGGTTGTGCACGGCGACCGTGAAGCCGCGGCTCTCGAGGTTCAGCACGAGGTTCTCGCCCATCACGGCGAGGCCGACGAGGCCGATGTCGGCGGTGGCGGTCGGTACGGAAGCAGTCGTGTCGGTCATACACGAATCGAAACACGCTCCGCGTGCCAAGACGCGTACGCTGTCTAACCCGGGTGGTTTCAGCAGGTAATTATTTTAGAAGTGAATTGTTGCCGAATGGAACGATCTCCTCCTCCCTCCGTTAGCGCGGGCTTGCTCGAAGCGTGGTGGCAGCTCACGCAAACCATGAAGCGGCACGTTGCCCCGTTGCTCGCGCGCGAACACGGCGTGGATTTCAAGGACTTCGTGGCGCTGGAGGCCATCTCGGGCGGAGCGAACTACCCGCGCCTCGTCTGCGATCGCCTCGCCGTCACGCCAAGCGGCGTGTCGCGCATGCTCGACGATCTCGTGAAGCGCGACCTCGTCACGCGCCACCTCGACCGTCACGACTCGCGCCGCGTGCGGCTCGAAATCACGGAGAAAGGCCACCTCGTACTGCACGCCGCGCGCAGCACGATGAGCGCCTTGCTCGACGAAAGCCTCGCGCACTTTCCACCGCAGCAAGTCGAGTCGTTCACGCACACCTTGTCGCGGCTCGCCGAGTTGATGGCCCAGCCCTCCTCGCAGGAGGAATCCTTATGAGCACACCGACCACGCTTTCCGACGCTCCGCCCGCCCCGGAATTTTCCCGGCAAGAAAAGGTCTTCACCCTCGTCGGAACCCTGCTGGGCCTGCTGCTCGCCGCCCTCGACCAGACGATCGTCGCGACGGCCGGACCGCAAATCCAAAAGGTCTTGAACATCGACACGAGCTTGTACACGTGGATCACCACGGCGTACCTCGTGGCGAGCACCGTCATGGTGCCCATCTACGGCAAGCTCAGCGACCTTTACGGACGCAAGGCCGTGCTGCTCTTCGGCGTGATCACCTTTCTCGCGGGCTCGTTCTTGTGCGGCGCGGCGGGCGAGCCGTTCTTCGGCAGCCTCTTCGGCGGCGGGGCAGGTCAACTCATCGCCTTCCGCGCCTTGCAAGGATTCGGAAGCGCCGCCTTGTTCACGACGGCCTTCGCCGTGATCTCCGACCTCTTCTCACCTGCCGAGCGCGGCCGCTACTCGGGCTTGTTCGGCGCCGTGTTCGGCTTGTCCTCGGTGCTCGGGCCGCTCATCGGCGGTTTCCTGACCGATCACTTGTCGTGGCGCTGGGTGTTCTACGTCAACCTTCCGGTCGGCGCGCTCGCCTTGTTCTTCATCATCACGCGCATGCCCGCCTTGCGGCACTTGTACACGGGGAGCGAGGAGCGTCCGCGCATCGACTTCGTCGGGGCTTTCCTGCTCGCCGTCGCCGTGATTCCACTGCTGCTCGCCCTCACGCTCGGCAAGAGCCAAGTCGCCGAGGGACAGACGGGCTTCCTCTGGACGTCTTGGCAGATCCTGGCGATGTTCGGCACGGCCCTCGTCGGCACGGCCGCGTTCTTGTACACCGAGCGCCGAGCGCATGACCCGATCATTCCGCTGAAGTTCTTCAAGAATCGCGTCTTCTCGATCGGCAGCCTCGCCGGATTCGTCCTCGGCATGGCCTTCCTCGGACCGATCGTGTTCCTGCCGCTGTTCATGGTGAACGTCGTGGGGCTCAGCGCCACGAACTCCGGCCTCACGATCACGCCGCTCGCCCTCGCGCTCGTCGCGAGCAACGTCATCTCCGGGCAGCTCGTATCGCGCCTCGGGAAGTACAAGCCGATCATGATCGGCGCGCTCTTGCTGCTGATCGTCGGCTTCCTCGTCATGGCGTTCACCCTCACTACCGACGCGTCGCAAGCCAGCGTGACTTTCAAGATGATCCTCGTCGGCCTCGGACTCGGGCCGTCCATTCCCCTCTACACCCTCGCCGTGCAAAACGCCATGGACCCACGGCAAACGGGCGCCGTGACGTCGAGCATCACCTTCTTCCGCTCGCTCGGGCAAGTCGTGGGCGTCGCGATTCTCGGAACCGTCTTCGCGAACACCCTCTCGGCGGGTCTCGACGCGACGAAGGCGAAGGTCGAAGCGGAACTCCCGAGCGGCGCACGCGGCGGCTTGACGTTCGGCGGCGGAACGACGGGCGGCGAAGGCGCTTCCTCCACGAACTTCGACCTCGAAAAGCTCAAGAGCGACGCTCGCCGCAAGCTCGAAGATCAAAAACGAGACCTCACCCTCGCCGTTCGAGACGAGGACCCGGCGGCCGTCAAACGGCTGCTCGCCAACGACTCGACGCCCAAGAAACTGCGCGACTTGCTGACAAAGGGCGGCGTGGCGGCGAGCGTGCACGCGTCGCTGCAAGAACAAAAAGAGGTGGTCGTCAAAGCCCTGCGCGACAACGACCCGGCCAGCGTGAAGAAGCTCCTGGCGAGCGACCGGACACCGAAGCAACTTCGTGACGTCCTCGAAGCGGGCGGCGTGGCGGCGAGCGTGAACGCGGGCTTCGACCGAATCTTCAAGTCGGTCGAGGAAGCGGTCACGAGCGGCAATCCCGCGCGCCTCTCGGCCCTCGCCCAAAATCCGCAACTGCCCGAGGCTCTGCGCCAAAACCTGGCGGGCCTTCCCGCGCGAACCATCTCGACGTCCCAAGGTCGGCAAGCGGTCCTGTCGCAGATTCGAGGCAACCTTGACGTGGCACGTGAAAGCGCGGTTCGGAACGCTCGTCAGGTCGCCGTGCAAAACGCGCTGTCGGGAATCGACAAGGTCGAGGAGACCACCGTCGAGCAGGTGAAGGCTTCGATCGTCCGCGAGGCGAGCGACAGCATCACGGCCGCCGAACCGAAGGTCTTCAGGGCCCTCGAAGACCTCGGCGCGGGCGTCAAGACCGCGTTCACGGACAGCGTCACGCGCGTCTTCCGCGTCGGCATCTTCATCGTCGTGCTGGGCTTCCTCGTGACGCTGTTGCTGCCGCAACTTCCGCTTCGCAAGCGCGGCCAAGGCGGCCCGCCCGCTCTCGAGTAAGCGCTCTTCGCGTCGACCGCTCCTTCCAACCGGGAGGGGCGGTCTTCACGTGGTCGCCGGTGCCGACCGGGACGCGCGCGGTCACCTTGCAAATACGACCGGGGAGCTTCGTCGTCGTTCGGCGAGTGGTGGCAACCTCCCGAGGCCCGCATGACGGCCGTTTCGCGGTCGAACCTGATTTGTCAGTGGAGGCTTCCTACGTACGGCTACGTACGAGGCTTCGCCGTCAGCTCGCGTAACCTTTCGCCTGCAACTCGTAGAGGGCCGCGTACTTTCCGCCGAGGCGCACGAGGTCGTCGTGCGCGCCCTGCTCGGTAATGACGCCGCCGTCGAGCACGATGATTCGACTGGCGGGCCGCACCGTGGAAAATCGGTGCGAAATCAAGATGGTGATGCGCTCCCCCGCTTGACGCCGCAAAGCTTCCATCGTCTCGAACTCGGCTCGGGCGTCGAGGGCCGCCGTCGGCTCGTCGAACACCAGCACCGACGCGTCCCGGAAGTACAGGCGTGCGAGGGCGAGTCGTTGCCACTGTCCCCCGCTGAGCTGCCGCCCGCCCGTGAAGAGGCGACCGAGCATCGTCTCCTCCCGCTCCGGCAGTTCCTCGACGAACTCCGCGCCCGCGCGTTCCACGGCGCGCTCCACGCCGAAGTGGTCTTGCAAGCGGGTCGTGTCCGCCACACCGACGTTTTCGCGCACGCTCATCTGGTATTGGCCGAAATCTTGGAAGATGATGCTCATTTCGCGTTGCACCGAGCGTGGGCTGAACTTCGAGGCGTCTTGGCCGTTGAGAAGGATCGTGCCGCCCGTCGGCTCGAACAGACGCGTCAGAAGCTTCACGATCGTCGTCTTGCCCGCCCCGTTCTCTCCGACGAGCGCGAGGCTCTCACCTCTTCGCACCGTGAAGGTCACGCCGCGCAGCACGTCGCGCTTCGTGAACGGATACGCGAAGCTCACGTCGCGAAACTCGATGGACTCGATCGATCCGCGCCACTCGTCGCCCGCGTCGAGGTCTCGGGCGGGAAGCTCCAGGAACTCGTAGAGATTGCGCATGTAGAGCAAGTTCTGGTAAACGCCCGTCACGCCCGTCAGAAGGCTCGTGACTTGCGCTTGCACGGTCGCCACGCCGAGGACGAACACGCTGAAGTCGCCGACGGTGATCTCGCCCGCCGCCGCGCGCCGCAAGATGAGCGCGGACGCCGCCCCGACGAGCAGGGCGGACACGAGGGCCGCCAGAAGGCTCCAACCGCTACGCGCCCGAATCAAGCCTTCGAGTTGCCGACGAAAACCGACGTAGTACTCTCTCCACCTCGTGAGCAGGTACGGCTCGAAGCCGAACAAGCGCACTTCCTTCACGAGCTGGTCGGACGTCAGGATGCTGCCGAGGTAGTTCTGCACGCGCGAATCGTGCGTTTGGCGGCGCAGCATGCGGTAGTTCTCGATGCCGTACTTGTTGCTCACCCACACGCCCGGAAGGCTCGCGAGCAGCACGAGCGGCAAGACCGCCCAGCCGAGTCGTGCCATCAACGCTCCGACGGACGCCAACGTCACGACGGCGCCGGCGAGCGACACGAGCTGCGTCGCCACGCCCAAAGGTCGCGTCCCGACCTCGCGGTACGCCTGCTGCAACGAGTCGTACGTCTCGGCGTTCTCGAAGGCGTCGACGGGCAAGCCCGACGCTTTTTGCAGAATGTGCCGACTGATGCTGTGCTGCAAGCTGTCTCCCAGCAGTTGCTGCGCCGCGCTGGAAATCGTGTTCAGGAGACTCCCGGCGATCACGAGCCCGACTTGCACGGCGAGCAAGCCGAGCAGTTGTTCGTACGTCTCGCGCCCTTGCGTCGCGGCGGCCACGCCGTCGAGCAGAAGCTTGGAGACGTACAAGTTCGCGGCGGGCAAAAACGACGACGAGAGGTTCGCGGCGACAAACTGCGAGGCGTGCCGTGGGCTGGCACTCCACGCGAGGCGCAGCGTCTCGAGGAAATCGCGCGTCCGCATGCCGGGCACGGGCGTGGGAACGGGAGCAGGAGGGGAACGCACGAGGAGCAGTGTACCGCCGCGTTCTCGGCGGCACGCCGCCCGATCGGGCAGGGCGTGAAGAAGGTCTTGTTTCCTAACGATCGTTCGTGCCTACACTGAGGCATGAGCGACAACAACCGAACGTCCGGCTTCCGGACGCGCGCCGTCCACGCGGGCGGCGGTGTCGAGCCGCGCACGGGAGCGCATGCCACGCCGATCTACCAGACGTCGACTTTCGGTTACTTCGACGCCGATCGCGGCGAACGCCTCTTCGGAGGGCAGGAAAGCGGCTACTTCTACACGCGCCTCGGCAATCCGACGGTGCGAGCCTTCGAGGAAAAAGTGGCGAGCCTCGAGGGAGCCGAGGACGCCGTCGCGTTCGCGAGCGGCATGGGGGCCATCAGCGCGCTCGCCCTCACCTTCTTGAAGCCTGGCGATGAACTCGCCTTCCTCGGGCCTCTGTACGGCGGCACCGAAGGCTTCTTCCACGAGGTTCTGGAGAAGTTCGGCGTGCACGCTTGGGAAGCGTCGGACCTCGCCGATCTCGAAGCGCGCGTCACTCGCCGCGTGAAGATGGTGTACGTCGAGACGCCCACCAACCCCACCTTGCGCATCACCGATTTGCGGAACACGGCGCGTATCGCGCATTCTGTCGACGCCCTCGCCGTCACGGACAACACCTTCGCCACCCCGTACCTCACGCGGCCCCTTCAACACGACTTCGATGTCGTGCTGCACAGCGCCACGAAGTACCTCGGCGGGCACGGCGACGCGATCGGCGGCGTGGTCGTGGGCCGAGCGGACGCCATTCGGGAGTTACGCGTCACGGGCTTGCGGCACGTCGGTGCGAGCCTCGGGCCACAGGAAGCGTACCTGTTCTTGCGCGGCGTCAAGACCCTCCCGCTTCGCATGGACGCCCACTGCGACGGTGCCGAAATCGTCGCGCGCACGTTCGACGGCCACCCGGCCATCGCCCGCGTGTACTACCCGGGGCTTTCGTCGCACGTGGGCCACGAGATCGCCGCTCGTCAAATGAAGCGCTTCGGCGGCATGGTGAGCTTCGACTTGAGGGGCGGCTACGACGCCGCCAAGGCGTTTTTGAACAACCTACGGCTCTTCGTGCAGGCCGTGTCCCTCGGAGACGTCGAGAGCCTCTCGTGCCACCCGGCGAGCACGACCCATCAGCTTCTCGGGCCCGACATTCTCGCTCGCCAAGGCGTCACGCCGGGCCTCGTACGTCTTTCAGTCGGCATCGAGGATCCCGAGGATCTCGTTCTCGACATCGAACGCGCCCTCGAAAGCGTCGTCAGCCTCGCTGCCGACTGAATAGAATTGCCGCGCATCGCACGCTAATTTTTCTTTTTCGGCACTCGAAAGGGCGCTTCGTTCGTCGAGGCTGCCCGCGAGACCGCTCGGTCGAAGCTCCTCCGGATCGGCCTTCCAAGGCCCGCGACCTTCCGTACTCCTGCTCAGTCGGCGCCAGCGGCCTTGCAGCGTGCTCCGAGACTCGCTCGGCCCCAAAGCCAATACGCGCCCCGGCGATGAAGCGCTCCAGGCCAAGCGAGTGACTCGCCAGCATCGCCGAGCACGACCATTGGATAGAGTCGGCCCGCGATCCATTCCGCGCCGTCTTGTCTCTATCAGCGCCCGAAAGGGCGCTTTTCCGTTCGTCGTACACCTAGACCTCGCAGCGGCGAAGGCGAGCGAGCGCGGCACAATTCGGCAAGGCGAGAAAGTGACGCCGAACCAACATGACCTCGACCCTCGAACCAACCCTCGATACGGCGACCGCCCTGCGCCTCGTCTTGACGTCCCGCGTGTACGAGGTGGCCAACGAGACGCCGGTGCAGGAAGCGCCGAGCCTCTCGCGCCGCCTCGGTTGCTCGGTGCTGCTCAAGCGTGAGGACGCGCAGCCCGTGTTCTCGTTCAAGTTGCGTGGCGCTTACAACAAGATGGCGCACCTGTCCGAGGAGGAAAGAGCAGGCGGGGTGATTTGCGCGTCCGCCGGGAACCACGCTCAGGGCGTCGCTTTCGCCGCACAAAAACTCGGCGTGCAAGCCGTCGTCGTGATGCCCGCCACGACGCCCGACATCAAAGTGAACGCCGTGCGAGCCCGTGGCGCGGAGGTCGTCTTGTTCGGCGACAGCTACAGCGACGCCGAGGGACACGCCTTCCAACTCGCAGCCGAGCGTGAATTGACGTTCATTCATCCCTACGACGATCCGCTCGTGATCGCCGGGCAGGGCACGGTCGGCTTGGAGCTTCTACGCCAAGTTTCGGGACGCCCGTTGAAAGTGTTCGTTCCCGTCGGGGGCGGGGGTTTGCTGGCAGGCATCGCGGTCTTCTTGAAAGCACTGGATCCGGCGATCGAGGTGATCGGTGTCGAACCCGACGATTCGGACGCCATGTATCAAAGCTTGCTGCTCGGCGAGCGGGTTCAGCTTTCCCAAGTTGGAATCTTCGTGGATGGTGTGGCCGTGAAGCAGGTGGGGCGGCACACCTTCGACCTCGCCAGGCAGCACGTGAAGGAAATCGTGCGGGTCTCGACGGACGAAGTCTGCGCCGCCATCAAAGATGTCTTCGACGATACGCGCGCCGTGATGGAACCGGCCGGTGCGCTCGCGGTGGCAGGCCTCAAGAAGTACGCGCGCGAGCACGGTCTGCAGGGCGACACCCTCGTGGCCATCTTGACGGGAGCGAACGTGAACTTCGATCGTCTTCGTCATGTAGCGGAGCGCGCGGAAGTCGGCGAGCGGCGGGAAGCCGTCTTGGCCGTCACGGTTCCCGAGCGTCCCGGAAGCTTCAAGGCGTTTTGCCGTACGATCGGCGCGCGCAGCATCACGGAGTTCAACTATCGTTACGCCCCGCGTGCGAACGCGACGGTGTTTGTAGGTGTGCAGCTGAGCCGTCCGGGAGAGCGCGAGGAGCTCGTTCAGCACCTCGTCGAGCACGGCTACTCGGTGTGCGACCTCACCGAGGACGAGCTGGCGAAAGTTCACTTGAGGCACATGGTGGGCGGCCGTGCGCCGGAAGCGCACGACGAGCGTCTCTTGAGCTTCACCTTTCCGGAGCGTCCCGGTGCCCTGTTACGCTTTCTGGAGTGCATGCAGGAAGACTGGAACATCAGCTTGTTCCACTACCGTAATCACGGAAGCGCGTACGGCCGAGTTCTCGCCGGAATTCAGGTATCGCCGAGCGACCTCGCCAAATTCCAAACGTTTCTCGACACCCTGGGCTATCCGTCTCACGACGAGACGAGCAATCCCGCGTACAAGTTGTTCTTGCAGTGATAGCAACAAGAAGGAGGCACTGGGCAAAGAAGTCCAGTGCCTCCTTCTTGTTGCGCGGATACAAAAGCATGTCCCCCAGCGTTGGCCGGGGGACAGTGGATGTGTGTTGCAAGGTGGGTGAGGAAGCGCTTTAGAAAGGAGGTGATCCAACCGCACCTTCCGGTACAGTTACCTTGTTACGACTTCACCCCAGTCATCGCTCACAGCCTAGACGCCTGCCTTT
>NZ_QJSX01000026.1 GCF_003217515.1 Deinococcus yavapaiensis KR-236
TTGTTCGCGTGGCTGTGAAACCCCGTAAGGGTTTCGTTTGAAGCTCTGGAGCCTCTCGGGGGAGAGACCGTCTTCACCATCCTGTCGGATGGCCCCGCTTCCTCACTTCCACCTTGTCATCCTGCTCGCCTTCCTTGAAGGCTCAGAAAGAATAGTCCAAAGTTCGCGACCTGTCAAGGGGCTTCTCCTTCGACATGAAAAAGGGCGCCCGAAGGCGCCCCCGAGCCGAAGGTTTATCAGCGCAGCAGCCAGGCGAACAGCGCCTTGACCAGGATGTCGCGGTTGGTCGGATCGAGACCTTCCAAGCCGAATCCCATCGTGACCGTGCGGTAACGGCCCGCATCGTTGAGGACGATCGCGCCAGCGTCCGACGCGGACAAAGCGCGCACGCGTCCACCTTGCGCCGCCTTCACGCGCGCACGCTGAGCATTCGGGTCGGTACGAACCGACTGAGCGGAGACCGCCTGCGTGTTGTAGGTCGCGGCGAGCGTCGCGCCGCTGTTGGCATCGATGACGTCCGGGTAGAACTGATTCTGCTGACTGCCCGGCGCGTTGAGGACGTAGCGGCGCGAGCCGATAAAGCCACTCGACACGACGTTCGTGGTCGTCGACGAGTCGGCGACGAACGTCGCCTTGAGGACGTTGCGGTAGAAGTCGCTGTCGCCGATGTCGAAGCCGACATCCTGCCCGGTCACGATGAGCTTGCCGCCGCCTTGCAGATACTGACGCAGCGTGTTCTGGTCTTGGGCACTGATGGTGTTTTCGTAGGATTCACCCGCCGCCCAGATGACCACTTCGGCGCGTTGCAGTTGCGCGAGAGGCACGGGGCCTTGCGTTTGCACGTCCCAGCGCAGAGGCGACGTGGCATTGGCGCGCAGGATGTCGCGCAGGGCCGCCGTGACGTCCGCTCCAAAACCTTGATCGTCGTCGACGAGCAGCAAGGTCGGCTTGCGGGCAGGTTGAGGCGTCGGCGTCGGCTGCGGTTGAGGGGTGGGCTGGGGTTGAGGCGTCGGTTGCGGGGTGGGCTGAGGGGTGGGTTGCGGAGTTGGTTGAGGCTGCGGAGTCGGTTGCGGTTGAGGCGTCGGGGTCGGCTGCGGTTGAGGCGTCGGTTGGGGTGTCGGTTGAGGGGTGGGCTGTGGAGTCGGTTGCGGCTGGGGCGCGGGCTGAGCCGCCGCACCGAGCTTCGCGAGCGCACCCGGCAAGTTCACGAGGCCGTATCCCGACGTGTTGTCCTTGCCGCTCGCGCCGAGGTTCGTCGCCGAGGTGTACAACGCGTTCTTGATCGTGTCGACGCTCGAGCCGGGACGAGCGGACAGCATGACCGCCACGGCGCCTGCCGTGATCGGCGCGGCTTGCGACGTGCCGCTGAGCGAGCCGTATCCGCCGCCCGGGAAGCTGGAGGTGATTTCCACGCCGGGGGCGACGACATCAGGCTTCACGAAGGTGCCGCTGATGACCGAAGTCCAGTTCACCGGGCCACGGCTGGAGAAGCTCGCCACTTGATTGTTCTGATCGGTCGCGCCGACGCCAATCGCCTCGGGAATATTGCCCGGGCTGGCCGTCGTTCCGGCATTCGGGCCGAAGTTGCCGACAGCGAACACGGCGATGACGCCCGCGTCGATCATGTTGCGCGTCGGTTGCACGAACTCGTCGTACGTGCCTTGCAAGCCGAGCGACATGCTCACGACGTCCGCGCCGTCGTCCGTGGCCGAGTTGTTGTCGGGATCGAGCACCCACTGCATCCCGGCGATGACTTGCGCGAAGGTGCCCGAACCGTTTGGAAGGACGAGCGCGGACAGCAATCGAGCGTTGGGTGCCACGCCGACCGTGTTGCCGACCAGCAATCCCGCCGTGTGCGTTCCGTGTTGCTGCGTATCGCGCGCTTGCGCGTTCGCGACGCGGTTTCCGTTGTCGTCGAACTCGGCGAAGGAGAGAATCTTGCCTTTGTACTCGGGCGAGTTCGGATCGATGCCCGTGTCGAGGTGGCCGATGCGAACGTTTTGCCCGCGGAACCCGGCCGCCCACGCTTGTTGAGCGCCGATCTTTTGCAAATACCAAGGATTTCCCGTCGGTGCGGCCGCACCCGTCGCGCTGAGCGGGCGGGCGAGGCGCACTTCGAAGTTCTCGAAGATGCGGTCGACGTTCGGCAGGATGGCGAGCGTCCGAATGATCGCGGGAGACGTCTTGAGGACGATCGACTGATCGAGCCACAATTCCGCGTACTGCAAGGCTTGCTGCGCCGTACGGTTCGCCTGGCCGCGCGCGGCGCCCGTGAGAGGCTCGATGGTGCGCAGTGCGTCTCGCAGTTGCTTGCGCAAGGCTTGGAACAGCTGCCTGCCCTTCTCTTTTTGCGTCAGGCGGAAACGCACGACGACTTCAAATTGACCGTTCGGATTCTGCTGCATCTTGCGTTGCAGTTCCGGATCGATTTGACCCGCGTGCGCCGCGCCGAGGCTCGCGACGGTCAAGGCCGCCCCGAGAATCACCATCTTTCGCTTCATGCGGTTAGCCTAGTGGCTCACGTGTGACGCGCCCTGAAAAAAATTTGAGAGGCTCTTCATAGCGCGTCAGAGCCTCATCAGACGAAAAGGTGAATGAAGATGTGTGGAAGTGCGGCAGTCAGGCTTTGTCGGTCACCTCGAACGCCGTTCGCGTTCGATTCGGGTTGTGCCCGTCGACGACGCGAACGTTCCGAATGTGATAGTGCTGCCCCTCGTGGATCATGTGGTTGTCGTAGGACGGGGGCTGCGCGGGAACCAGGAAGATCGTGGCTCCTTCGGGAAGCCAGGCGTGGGGACTCTGAACGACGACGTGTTCGTTTTGAGCGCCATCCGGTACGGTTTCGGCAAGGATGTCCATACGCTTATCTTTCTCGCGCCGTACGGTCTGCCCGTGAGGAGGACGTCAAGCAGGCTTAGACGTTGCTAAGTTGAAGAGGTGTTCGACCCCTTCCTCGATCGCTGGAAGCTCACTCGCGACGGCGACCCGATTCGCACGTTCAGCAGCGATCTGCTCCCCGTTCTGTTCGAGGGACGGCCCGCCATGCTGAAAGTCGCTCGCTTCGAAGAGGAAGTCCGCGGCGGACGGCTGCTCGCGTGGTGGCAAGGACGTGGCGCGGCGCCCGTGCTCGCGTTGCATGGCGACGCCCTGTTGCTGGAGCGAGCGAACGATGACGGTCGTCTCACACGCCTTGCCCACGAGGATGACGACGAGGCGACGCGAATCTTGTGCGACACGGCCGCCCGACTGCACGAGCCGAGAAACGATCACCCACCCGCCTTGACTCCGCTGCGCGAGTGGTTTCGATCCTTGTGGCGCGCGGGCGAACGGTACGGCGGAACGTACCGAGCGGCCCTCGAAGCGGCCGAGCGGCTGATCGCCGAGCCTCGAGACGTTCGCCCCCTGCACGGCGACTTGCATCACGGCAACGTCCTCTCGTTCGGTGAGCGCGGTTGGCTCGCCATCGATCCGAAGGGTTTGATCGGCGAGCGGAGCTTCGACTACGCCAATATCTTCTACAACCCGGTCCCGCTTCTGGCGACGAATCCCGAGCGCTTTCGCAGGCGGGTCGACGTCGTCTCGGAACGGGCGGGCTTGGAGCGAGAACGCCTCGTGCAGTGGATCTTGGCGTACGGCGGCTTGTCCTCGGCGTGGCATTTGGAGGACGGCGATGAGCGAGGCGCCCGCCTTGCCCTGATCGTCGCGGAACTCGCTCGTCAGAACAGCTCGTCCAGCAAGCGGTAGTAGGCGAGTTTCGACGCGTCCACGAGAAAGCGGCCGTAGGCGTCCAGGAAAAGCTCGGCGAACTCGGGGCCGTAGTTGTGCGAAAGGCTGCGCGCGGCGAGCGCGAGGTCCGCGTGTCGGTCGGCGATACCCGCGCGACCCACGTCCACGAAGCCTTCCACGAATTCGCCGGAGACGATCACGTTCGGAAGACAGGGGTCGCCGTGCGTCACGACGAGGTCCTCGCGAGACGGCCGGGTGCCGAGCAATTCACGCAAGACGTCCTCGGCTCGTCTTCCCTGCCGCTCGTCATCGAAGTCTTGCTCGTCGACGAATCCGGCGCTCACGCGTTCGCGCGCTTCTCGAAGCTTCGTTCTCAAGGACGCGTCGAACGGACAGTCTTGGATCGGGAGGGCGTGCAGTTCGCGCAAGGCGCGCGCCAGGAGTTCCGCGTTGCGGCGAGGATGCAGTCGCGCGTCCTCGTGACTCATGTCGACGCCGGGCAGGCGCGTCACGGCGAGGTACTCTCCCGTGGCGTCCTTGAGGTACGCCACGACCTTGGGAGCGGGCACGCGCCCCTCCAGCCAGCGCAACTTCTCCTTTTCGGCGAACAGCGTGTCGAAGGGTTCGGTCGTGCGCTTCACCTTCAGGACGTGGCGTGTGGAGCGGTACACCCTCGAACTCGACATCCCGACGGTCACTTCCTCCCAGCGCGCGACGGGCAAGACGCGCCGAAGCGCTTCCGGTAGGTCGAGGTTCATCCGCGCACTTTAACGTCTGGGAACTTTCACGTCTCTTTGCGACTCTAAGATTCGAGGGCCGCGTTGAACGACTCCTTCGAATCCTGGACGGACGCACAACTCACCGTGCTCGCTCGCAGAGACGACGCTGCCTTCGAGGCGTTGGTGCGACGTCACGCGCCGCGCGTGCATGCCGTCGCCGCCAGCATGGTCGGGTCGGGAAGCGCGGACGACGTCGTGCAGGAGGTGTTCTTGAGCGTCCACAAGAACCTGAGGAACTTTCGCGGTGACGCGTTGTTCACGACGTGGCTGCACCGCATCGCCCTCAATGCCTGTTACAAGGTCTTGGGCGCGAAGGAGACGAAGGCGACCGTGCCCCTGGACGACATCTTGGAACCTTCCGCTCCGCACGATCCCGTGCGCGCGGGCGAAGCGGCGGACTTGCGCGAGAAGTTGTCGCGAGCCCTCGCCCAGTTGCCCACGGATCAGCGCGAAGCGGTGGTCCTGCGCGAACTGTCGGGCTTGGAATACGCCGAAATCGCCGAAGTGCTCGGCGTGGAACTCGGCACCGTCAAGTCCCGCATCAACCGTGGACGCACCGCCTTGAAAGCCTTGCTGCTGCGAAGGGGCGTCACTCCTTGAGATTCACCTCGAATCGGACCGACCCTAGACCGACGGAGCACGTATGAACGACGATCAAGACCTGCAACTCGACGCTTTGTTCGCGAGCGCACGCACGCTCGGACCGGCAGACATCGCGGCAGCCGAGCGCGTCCTGCCTCACTTGCGCGACGCGCACGCTCGACGCCAACGCTCCGTGGTGCGCGCTTGGACGTCGGGCTTGCTCGCAAGCGCCGCGATGCTGGGCGCGATTCTGTACGTTCGTCAAGACGCGACGTTACCGACGAGCGCCGCCTACGAAACGTACAACTCCATCTCGGGGAGCGGCTGGTGAGGTTTTTGCTGTCGGCAGTTCTGCTCGCGGCGTTCGGAGTCGGGCACGCGCAGGACCTTCCCGCCTTGCTGCAGATCCTGCGGCAAGCCGAGCGCTTCGACGTGCGCGGCGAGGTCACGAGCAGCGTGTACTTCCCGCCGCGCGCCAACCCGACGCGCACGCTCGACGCGTTGCCACGCGTGGAGTTCGTTCCGTGGCTCGTACGCCGCAACTTCACCTTGGGCGACGCGGCGAGCGACAAGGTCGCCGGGCGGGACGCCAAGCGCTTCGACCTCACGCCGAGCAACGCGAACGCGAGCCGTTGGTCGATCTGGGTCGACGTGCAGTGGCACGTGCCACTCGCGTACGAGGAGCGCTCCCCGAGCGGCGATCTCATACGTCGCGCCAGTTTCGAGCGAGTGCAGGACGCGCCGCGCCGACGCCCCAACGGCTCTGCTGCGCGCTTGCCGAGTGCCGAGTTCCGCCGCGCCGTCCTCGCCGCCCTGCCGGGGTTGCGCTTGCCGAGCGGCTTCGAGCCCGTTCGGTTGCTGCGTTCGCAGCGCGGTCTGGAGATCGCCTTGTCGGACGGCATCAACGTCCTCGCGCTCGTCATCGCCGATCGCAACGTCCGAGTCGGGGAGGGTGTGTTCGCGCGCAAAGTCGGCGCCCGGTTCGTGTGGCTCGTCGGAAACCTTCCGGAAGCCCAGCTTCGCCTCGTCTTGGGAAAGATCAGCGCGGTGCAGCAAGACAAGCTCGGAACTTTCGTGTCGAGCGCCGACTCCAATCCGTAGACCAGCGCGACTTCGCCTTCCATCTTCCAGAGGAGCTTTCATGACCTTGTCACCTTACCGACCTCGCACCTTTTCGCTCGAAGACGCCGCGCACCTCCTGAGGCGCGCGGCATTCGGCGCGACGGCCGCGTTGACGCGCGAGTTCGCCGCCCTCGGCCCCCAAAAGGCCGTCGAGCGCCTCTTGAACTTCGACACGACCGAATTGCCCGACAACCCCTTCGATCCGGCCGAAGGCGTCAACGGGGGCGCGGCCGTCCGGCTCGCCCAGATGCGCTGGCTGCACGAACTGATGTACTCGCCGCATCCGCTGCGTGAAAAGCTCGCGTTGACGTGGAGCAACCACTTCGTGATCGGCGTGGACAAAGTTCGGCAAGCCGGGATGCTCAAGGGGTACATGCGCGTCTTGCGCGAACACGGCCTGAGCAAGTTCGAGCGGCTCACGCTGGAAGTGTCGAAGACGCCCGCGATGCTGTTGTACCTCGACAACAACCAGAACAAGAAAGGCAAGCCGAACGAGAACTTCAGCCGCGAACTCTTGGAGCTCTTCACGACCGGCATCGGGCATTACACGGAAGAGGACGTCAAGGAAGGCGCGCGCGCCTTCACCGGATGGGCGTTTCGCGGGTTGCTGGGTCTCAACAACCCCGCTCAGACGGCCGTGCCGGAGTTCGTCTTTCAAAGCAACCAGCACGACCGGGGCCGCAAGACGTACCTCGGGCAGAGCGGGAACCTCACCGGAGAGGACGTCATACGCATCGCGACGCACCACCCGGCCACAGCGGACTTCGTGGGCCGCAAGTTGTGGCGCGCGTTCGTGAGCGACACGCCGAGCGACGCGGGCGTGCGTGAGCTCGTGCAGCTTTGGAACGACACGGACGGCGATCTTCGAGCGATCTTGACGGCGCTGTTGACGTCGGAGACTTTCTACGCGCCGGAGAACCGCCACGCGATCATCAAGAGCCCCGTGGAATACGTGGTGGGCACCGTGCGCGCCTTGGGGCAGCCGAAGCTCAAGGACGAGAAGCGGTACACGCAAGTGGTACAGCAGATGGCGAAGATGGGCCAAGCGCTGCTCGGGCCGCCCACGGTGGAAGGATGGAAGGGCGGCCGCGACTGGATCAGCGACACGGCCCTCTTGACCCGCATGCAAACCGCCGCGAGTTTCGCGTTGGGAAGCACCCTCTCCAAGGACGTCAAGGCGGCCGATCTTCCCCTCGCGTTGCTGGGCCGCGAGCGCGCTCCCTTCGAGGCGGCCCTGCGCGGCCTCGGCGTGCCGCAGCAAGCCTACCTCACGCTCATCTCGCCCGAATACGCCCTCGCTTAGGAGCCGCCATGCAACGACGTGACTTTCTCAAACTCTCGGCCCTCGCCTTGTCCGTGACGAGCGGCATGCCGGGCTTTCTCGCGCGTGCCGCCACGGTCGCGGGCGGCGACAAGATCCTCGTGGTGATTCAACTCACGGGCGGCAACGACGGTCTCAACACCCTCGTGCCGTTCAGCAATTCCGCGTACTACGCCGCTCGGCCCACCATTGCCATTCCGAAGAAGGACGTGCTGAACCTCACGGCGGATTTGGGCATGCATCCCGCGCTGCGACCTCTGTCGAAGCTGTGGGATGATGGAGAACTCGCCTGGATCGAGAGCGTCGGCTATCCGAACCCGAACCGATCGCACTTCGCGTCCATGGCGATTTGGCACACGGCCGATCCGACGCAGGCGCAGCGCGAAGGCTGGATCGGGCGCATCGCCGAGAAGATCGGCGATCCTTTCTGCGCGAGCAACCTCGACCGCCAACCCGTGAAGGCCCTGCGGACCGACACGATGATCCTCCCGACGATCGACGACCTCGACACGTTCGCCTTGACGCTTCCCAAGGGCGTGGAGGACGCGTACGCGGCGCTGCTGAACATCAAACGTGACGGCGAAGTGGCCTTCGTGGAGAAGGCGGTGCGGCAGATGGCGCAGAACACCGCCAAAGTCCAGGCGAACATCAAGAAGTACAAGGCGGGCGTGACGTACCCGCAAGGGCGCTTTCCCGAGCAGCTCAAGGACATCGCGCGCCTCATCGCGTCGGGAACGGGCCAGCGGGTGCTGTACACGAGCCTCGGCGGGTTCGACACGCACGCGGGTCAGCGCGCCGAGCAAGACGAGTTGCTCACGGTGCTGGCGAACTCGCTCGTGGCGTTCCGAGCCGACCTCGAAGCGCAAGGACTCGCCGACAAGGTCGTCGTGATGGCCTTTTCGGAGTTCGGACGGCGCGTCGCCGAGAACGACTCGGCGGGCACCGATCACGGGCAGGGCGGCGTGATGTTCACGCTCGGCAAGGCCGTGAAAGGCGGCGTTCACGGCGAAAGTCCGGATCTCGAGAACCTCGCCGACGGCGACGTGCGCTACAAGCAAGACTTTCGCGGCGTGTACGCCGAGGCGCTCGACAAGTGGCTGGGCCTTTCGTCGGCCGACATTCTCGGCGGCAAGTTCGGGGGCCCCGCGTGGATCGCCGGTTGAAGTTCGTGCTCTGGGGTTTGCTGTGCGTCGCTCCGCTCGCGCTCGCGCGGCCCGTGTACCGCTCTCAAGCGATCAACCAGCTTCACGTCGAAGGGTCGAAGCTCAGCACGAAGACGATGGCCTGCACCTACTGTCACGTCAATCCGAGCGGCGGCGCTCCTTGGAATTCGTTCGGCGAGGCCCTCAAGAAGGGCTTTCGCGAGAATCCGAAGGCGAAGTTCGACGAAGTCTTGTACCTCGTGCTGACGCAAAGCGAGGACAGCGACGAGGACGGCTACCCGGACGTGCTGGAGGTTTTCGCGAAAACGTTGCCGGGCGACGCGAACAGCAAACCGACGCGCAGCCTCGCAGAGTTGCGAGAAGCGTTCGAGGCCGCCGGAGGCGTGAAGCAGTACGAGAGCGAGCGGATGAAGAAAGCGTCTTGAACGTCCGCGTAGCAGGAGGTCGGCAACAGGAGCCGACCTTCGCTCTTTGGTTCTCGCGGGGACGTCAGCGGCTCGCGCCGTCTTCGTCTCGGTCGTCGTCGGCGTCGCCCGCGTCTCCGGGATCGGTGGGATCGAGGCGAACGGCGTCGGCAGGGCCAGGTTCGGGACCGTCGTAGTAGTCGCCCGCGTCAGGCGCGTTGTCGAGTTCGACTTTCGGTTTGGAGCGTGCGAGGCGCTCCTCGAAGCGGCTCATGGCGCTTTCCAAGTCGTCTCTGTGTTGGTCACCGGGATCGAAGCGGGTAGCGAGGCCGTTAGGGTAGACTTTCGTGCGGTACTCGCACAGCGCGTGCGCGAGGAGGTACGTCTCGCGGTTCATGTCGACGGGCCCTTCGTACGGTTCGGAGAGGTCGGTCAGGGCTTTCGGCGGGTCGACGGGCCGTGCGATGGATCGTGCGAGCGAGGCGATCCACTTGCCGAGTTCGGGCCTCAAGTTCGGAAACAGCGTGACGGCACTCTCCAAGAGATTGAGCGCCTTGTTTTCCGGATGGAGAGTCGGGAAAGACATGCCTTCATGCTAGGAGGCGCGCCGCATGTGCGCGAGAGTATGAAGGCAAGGTGAATTCCATGCAAGCTTTATTCACGAAGTCACATTTACTGCTTCTGCCATCAGCGTAATATGAAGACACCGGGGCGGGAGATCCACGAGCGAACTCGCAGTCGAACTCCGGCGGGCCAAGCCAAAGCCAATGCAAGAATCGACCTCCACGACCGTGGAGGTTCCTTTTGTTTTCCGCGCGCCACGATCCGGCCCTTTCGCTCGCTGGCGTCTCGCTTGCCAATAATTGATCCTTCTTGTAATCTTTCGCCAGCGTTGTGACCGTGCGTCTTCAATCGCGCACAAGGCATAAATCGAGCGCTTCCGATTCGTAGTACAGTAGCGGTGTCGATCAGTTCACATTCGCAGCGAGGTCCGTATGAACAGAGTGAAGGCCCGTCGGCTTCTGTCCGTGTTCGCCCTCTCGACCGCCCTTGGCGTCGGGTACATCACCGTGGCTACGCACGCCGAAGCTCAGCAGCGGCAAGTGACCTTGAACGTCTTCATGGGAACTCAACAGCGGCCCGAGATCTTCCAGCCGATCTTCGACCGCTTCACGCAAGCCAACCCTAACATCAAGATTCGCATCGAGACGGGAGGCGCGACTTCCGAGCAACAAAACGCCTACCTCACGACCGTCCTCGCCGCGCGCGACACCAGCCTCGACGTTTTCCTCATCGACGTCGTTCGCACGGCCACGTTCGCGTCGGCAGGTTGGGCCGAACCGCTCGACGCCCTGCTTCCGCAGCGCCAAACGTACTTGCAGCAGTTCCTGCCCGGCACGATCTCCTCCGCGCGCTTCAACAACCGCCTCTACGCCGTGCCCGCCTTCACGGACGCGCAGTTCCTGTACTACCGCAAGGACCTGCTCGAAAAGTACAAAGCCCGCGTGCCCCGCACGTGGGAGGAAATGATTCAAACCGCCCAGCGCATTCAAAAAGCCGAGGGCGGCAACATCCAAGGCTGGAACTTCCAAGCCGCCCCCATCGAAGGCACCGTTTGCAACTTCTTGCAACTCGTGTGGACGGGCGGCGGTGACGGCGACCAAGTGAACTCCACGCAAGGACGCCAAGCGCTGCAGTTCATGGTCGACGCCGTGAAGAGCAAGATCTCTCCGGCGTCCAGCGCCGAAATCCGAACTGACGACTCGCGCAAGCAGTTCCAAGCAGGCCAAGCGGTGTTCAGCAACAACTGGAGCTACGCCTGGGCGCACTTTCAAGGCAACTCGCCCGACCCCACCAAGGTCAAAGGCGAAGTCGGCGTCGCGCCACTGCCCGTTTTCGGCAAGAACAAGACGGCGACGTGTGTCGGCGGTTGGGAGTGGGCCCTCAACGCCTTCGGACGCAACAAGCCCGAAGCGGCCAAGTTGCTGCAATTCATGGCGAGCCCCGAAGTTCAACGCGAAATCGCCGTGAAGGGCGCGTACCTCCCCGTGCGCCGCGCCTTGTACAACGACCGGCAGGTGCTTCAAGCCAATCCGCACTTCAAGAGCCTTTACAGCACCGTCCTCGCCGCGAAGGCGCGCCCCGCCTCTCCCGCTTATCCGCGCATCTCCGAAATCATCCGCACGAACGTCTCGGCCGCCGTCGCGGGCAACAAGACGGTGGAAGCCGCTCTGCGCGACATGCAGCGCGACTTGGACGCGGTGAGGTGAGAAGCTTGCAGCCGTCGGCGACCCGCGATCGATAAACCGTCGATTTTGCCAATCGCCGACGGCTGCGCGCCGAAAGCTCGTTATGGCCAATCCCACGATTCCGCGAACCAAGTCTCGGCGTCCTCGACGCGACCTCAGCGAAGGCGCGCTCGCCTTGCTGTTGCTGCTGCCCGCCGCGCTCGTGTTCGGCGCCGTCCTGCTCTACCCCATGCTCAACACCTTGTGGCTGAGCTTGCACGCACAAAAGCTCACCGAGCCGTGGCTCGGCACGCCCTTCGTCGGCTTGAAGAACTTCCAGACGATGCTGGGTGACGCGCGATTTTGGAACGCGCTGCGCAACACCCTCTTCTTCGGCCTCATGACCGTCGGCGGATCCTTCCTCGTCGGAGTGCCGATGGCGCTGCTCGCCCACGTGAAATCGCGCTTGCAGTGGCTCGCACGCGTGGCCATGCTGCTGCCGTGGGCGCTTCCGCCCGTCATCACCGGCCTGATCTTCGCGTGGCTGTTCAACGGGCAGTACGGAGTCTTCAACGACTGGCTCGTGCGCCTCGGCGTCGTCAGCGCGCAAGAGCCCGTGAGGTGGCTTTCCACTCCCGGCCTCGCCGTGGCCGCCATGGTCTTCACGATCGTGTGGAAGACCTCGAGCTTCGTGGCCCTGATCGTCCTCGGCGGGCTGCAAGGCGTCCCGAAAGACCTCATCGAAGCGGCGGAAGTCGACGGGGCCACGAAAGTGCAGTCGTTTTGGCGCATCATCGTGCCGCTGCTCGTTCCCGCCCTCACCGTCGCCCTGATCTTCCGGGTGATCGCCGCCGTGCAAGTCTTCGACGTTCCGTACGTCTTCATCTCGCAGGCGCCCGCCCAGAACCTCTTGGAGACCCTCGGCGTGTACACCTACACCCAAAGCATCACGTTTCTCGATTTCGGCTACGGCGCCGCCCTGAGCGTCGCCTTGTTCGCCGTGAGCCTCGCCATCACTGCTCTGTACGTGCGCTACGTGCGAGGAGGTGACGCGTGACCGTCGTGCCGCGCTCCCGAGCGTCCACCCTCGGCGACGCGCCGCGACTTCCGCTTCACGAGCGGTTCGTCAAGGGCTTGGGCCTCACGGTGATGATCCTCGGCGGGCTCTTTCCGCTCGCGTGGATGTTCATCACGAGCATCTCGGCCGAGACGGACTTGCAAAGCTTGCCGCTGCGCTACATCCCGGCGAACCCGAACTTCGGCAACTACGGACGCGTCTTCAGCGAGCAGCCGTTCGGCACGTTCTTCCTGAATTCGCTGATCGTGTCGAGCGTCAGCACCGTCGTCGCCGTGGTGATCGCCGCCCTCGCCGCCTACGCCCTCGCGCGGCTCAACCTCAAGCGGCGCGGCCTTCTCATGACGCTCGTCGTCGCGTTCAGCATGTTTCCCGTCGTGAGTCTCGTCGTGCCCCTGTTCCGCCTCATGCGCGGCGCCGACCTTCTGAATTCCTACCCCGCGCTGATCCTGCCTTACACCGCCCTGAGCCTGCCCGTCGCGATCCTCGTCCTCGTCGCGTTCTTCTCCTCCATCCCGAAAGACTTGGAGGCCGCCGCGATGGTCGACGGCTGTTCGCGCTTCGGCGCTTTGTGGCGCGTCGTCGTGCCGCTCAGCGCGCCCGGCATGGTCACGGCGGCCCTGCTCGTCTTCGTGAATTCCTGGAACGAGTTTTTGCTCGCCTTGTCCTTCAACACGCGCGAGACGATGCGAACCGTGTCCGTCGGCGTCACCCTTTACCAAGGCGAGTTCTCGTTTCCCTGGCCGATCATTTCCGCCGCCATCATCATCGCCGTCGTTCCCGTCGTCACCCTCATCGTGATTTTTCAAAAGCGCTTCGTCGCCGGACTCACGGCGGGAGGCGTGAAAGCGTAAGGTACGGCATGCGCAGACACCTTCTCCTCGTCGCTCCCCTCCTCCTGGCGAGCTGCGACCAACTCGGCGCCCTGCCCGGAACGCCCGCGAGCGTACGAATCGCGGTCGACACGAATTCGCTCGACCGCGACTTGAGCGGAAACGTCGTCGCCCGCGGCGTAGGAGACGACCGCACGGTCGTCTCCTACTTCTCGTTCAAGGCGAACAGCGGCGTGCAAGAGCGGGAAGTGTTCGCCGGAACGATCGGGACGACCGTCGACGTGTGCGTGAACGACGCGGTCACGCCGAAACTCGCGGGCGTCGAATTCACGCTCTCGAAAGCCAGCCATCTCGTGTTGCTTCAACAAGCGGGCGACTCGGTTCGCTTCTCTCCCGACGCCGACTCGACGCCGAGTTCACGCGCGAGTTGCAACAACATCCAGTAAAGGAACGTGCCATGACCCAGCCTTCTGCATCCGAGTTCTTGTGGTTCTGCCAGCTTTCGCGTGACGGCGAGTTTATCGGCACGAAGGAGAAGCCGCCGCGCAAGCCGACCTTGGAGTACATCTCCAGCCTTATCGAGACGGCGGCCGAGGCGGGGTTCGCCAGCCTGCTGACGGCCACGAACTACCACTCGGAGCACGAGAACTACACGGCGGCCGTCGCGGCCCTCGCGAGGACACGCGGAGCGGGCCTGCTGATCGCGGTGCGGCCCGGCATGTTCCACCCCGCGATGTACGCCAAGATGATCGCCTCGCTGCAAAACCTCTTCCCGGGCCGCGTGCGCGTGAACATCGTGACCGGATCGAGCCGAGCGGAGAACGCGATGTACGGCGACTTCGAGGAGCACTCGAACCGCTACGAGCGCACGCGCGAGTTCATGAAAGTCTTGCGGACCTTGTGGACGCAAGCGCCGCCCGTGAGCTACAAGTCGGACCTCTACGCCTTCGAGAACGCCGTGCTCGACCCACCTCCGGCGCAGCCCATTCCGCTGTACTTCGGTGGTGCGTCCGAAGCCGCGCAGCGAATAGCGGCCGAACTCGCCGACGTGTACCTGCTGTGGGGCGAACGACGCGACATGCTCGAAGAGCGCCTCGGAAAGATGCGAGAATTGGAAAAGGAGTACGGACGCACGCTCGGCTACGGCTTGCGCACGCACGTCGTCGTACGCGAAACCGAGGACGAAGCGTGGGAAGCGGCGAACCGCCTCATCTCCCGCGTGGACCCCGAGGTGCGCCGCGCGTTCGTCGAGAGTTACAAGCACGTCGACTCGGTCGGGCAGCGACGCCAAATCGAAATGCTGCAAAGCGGCAACTTGCTCGTCGAGCCGCACTTGTGGGCGGGCGTCGGCATGGCGAGAAGCGGCGTCGGCGTCGCCATCGTCGGCAATCCGCAGCAAGTCGCGGACAAGATTCGCGATTACGAGTCGATGGGCATCTCCACGTTCATCTTCAGCGGCTATCCGCACCTCGAAGAAGCGCGGCGCTTCGGCGAGCTCGTCATGCCGCTTCTGAAAGGCAAGGCCGAGCAGGAGCGCGTCATCCACACGGCCACGGTCGCGCCCGTCGCTTGAGGCGCCGCGCGCGTGCGGAACCGAGCGGCGCTCGGTTCCGCACGCGCTTCGGCGCTACCGAACCTCGAAGCGCACTTTGTCCGCCGCGTTGAATTCGTAACCGTCGGGATTCCAGTCGTCTTCGGGATCGAGAGGCTGGGTGACGCCGTGCTCGTCCGTCGCGCGGCACCACACCTCGTGCTCGCCTCGCGCCAAGGTCGCGACGAGTTCCCAGCGGCGCCATCCGAAGCGGCTCGACTCGACCTCCAAGGTGGCTTCGCTCCACGACCGCCCGCCATCGACGGAAAGCTCCACCTTCGAGATGGAGCTTCGACCATCGTTGAAGGCACAACCCGAGAACGTGACGGTTCCCCGCACGATCTCTCCTTCCTCGGGCGTCCAGATCACGCTTTTGAGAAGTTGCCGCCAGCACGGCGTTCGGCGTCCGTCCGGGTGAAGCGTCCGGTAACGTTCCTGCTGCGCTTCGTGGCTCGTCTCGTCTCGGGTGAGGGTGAGCTTGCGCAGCCACTTCACGTTCACCGTGCCGTAGAAGCCCGGAACGAGCAGGCGAGCGGGACCGCCGTGCACGCCGCCGAGCGCCTCTCCGTTCATGCGGTAAGCGACGATGCCGACGTCGAGGGCGTCGGCGAGGGGCACGCTCTTCTCGAAGCCGTCACCGTCCCCGTCCCCGCCCGTCGCGGTGAGAAAGCGTGCGTCCGCCAGCACGTGCGAGTCGGCAAGCAGGGCCGAGAGCGGCACGCCGCCCCACAAGACGTTCATGACGCCGCCCCTTCCCCACTGGCAGCCTTCGATCAAGTGCGCGTCGCGGTAAAAGGCGCGCCCGTTGCCCGCGCACTGCATGACCGCCTCGACTTCACGCAGTGGAAAGGACGCGAGATCAGCGAGATCGAGCGTGAATGGCCGCCCGATCAACCCGCCGACTTCGAGCGTGCCCGTCATGGAAGGCGCTTCGAGCGTCTCGGTGCCCTCGGGGTAAGGATTGGAGTTGCGGACGAACGCGACGCTTTGCGGCGTGAAACGGTAGGCTCGCAGCAGCGCGAGCGGGGTTTCGAGCACTTCGCCTCGGTCCTCGAGGGGCCGAAGGGCAGCGCGTTTCTCCGCGAGGGTCGTCGGGAGATTCGACCTGTCCTGAATCGTCATACCGCCTCCTGAATGCCTTCAGGATGACAGATCGCGCGGCTCGCTTCCTTGAGTTCCGATTGTGTTTCGAGGCCAGACGGGCTCGCGCTTCTCCAAAAACGCCGAGACGCCCTCCTTGAGGTCGGCGGTCGTGCGCGTCCACGCGTTCACGCCCACCGCGTAGCGAAGCGCCTCGGCCAAGCCCATGCCGGGCACGAGGGCGAGCATCTCTTTGGTCGTGGCGAGCGCCGTGGGCGAATTCGAGGCGATGACGCCCGCGAGGCCGAGCGCCCGCTCCAAGGCGGTTCCGTCGGGCACGACCTCGTTCACGAGCCCCATGCGGTACGCCTCGGCGGCGGGCACGAGCTTGCCCGTCAGCAGAAGTTCGCGGGCGTGCTTCTCACCGACGACGCGCAGCAAGAACACCATCACGATCGCCGCGACGAAGCCGAGCTTCACCTCGGTGTAACCGAACTTCGCGCTTTCCCCGGCCACGACGAGGTCGCACGCGGACGCGAGGCCGGCGCCGCCCGCGATAGCCGCGCCCTCGACCGCGGCGACGACCGGCTTGTCGAAGGTGTAGATGCGCTCCAGCAAGCTCGCGAGGCGCTGCGAGTCGGCCTTGTTGGCCTCGCTGCTCGCCGAGCCGAGGGCCTGCAGGGCCTTGAGGTCCGCTCCGGCGCTGAACACCTTGCCTTCCCCGGTGAGGACGACCGCTCGGACGTTCGCGTCGTCGTGCAGCGCTTCGAGGGCGTCGTGCAGGGCGGCGACGAGGTCGGCGGACAAGGCGTTGCGAACGTCGGGGCGACTGAGCTTCACGAGGGCGACGTGGTCGGCGGTCTGCACTTGAACGAGTGACATGCAGGCACGATACAAGCCCGCGCCGTCATACTTCGCGCCTTCACCGTGCGTGAACGACCGTCACATTCACTCACTTGACGTTTGCTAGGATGTCCAACCGGAGGAAAGCAGACGTGCCGACGTATCAATACAAGAACCTCGAGACGGGTGAACTCTACGAGATCAAGCAGAGCATGACCGAAGCGCCTCTGACAGCGCACCCGGAGACGGGCGCGCCCATCAAGCGCATCTTGTCGCGTCCGGGAATCGCGTTCAAAGGCTCGGGCTTCTACGTCACCGACAGCCGTCCCGCCGAAACCAGCAAGGCGTCGGGAGAGTAAGTGCGGGCAGTTCGTCGGGCGCTTCTCGTCGCAGGGCTCCTGAGCCTCGCGACGCTCGGGTACGTCACGGGCCGCGTCACGGCTCAGCGCGCGCTCGTCACGCCCGACGAAATCAACACGGTGGAAGTCACGCGCGACGCCATCAAGGCGGTCGTGAAGATCGACGTCCGCATTCCCAAGGCGCAACTCCAGCCGGGCGAGCCGCCCACGGACACGGGGTCGGGCTTCTTCTACAAGCCCAACCTCATCATCACGAACTACCACGTGGTGCAGTTCCAAGAAGGCATCACGGTGACGCTGCACGACGGTCGGCGCGTCGCCGCGAAGCTCGAAGGCATCGATCCTGGCGTGGACGTCGCGATTCTGCGCGTGTCGGGCGTGACCGCTCCGAAAGCCGTTTCGTTCGGTTCGAGCGCGCGTCTCATCCCGGGTCAGCGACTCATCGCGATCGGGGCGCCATTCACGTATCAGAACTTCATCTCGACCGGCGTGTTCTCCACGGCGATCAGCGGCTTGCCGCGCGCCGACAATCTGGGCCTCGAAATCGGTCAGTACCTGCTGACCGACGCGAGCATTCAGAGCGGCAACTCGGGCGGCCCGATCTTCAATTCACGAGGAGAAGTCGTGGGCGTCGCGGACGCGAACGTCGCCACGAACAACTTCCTGCCCGGCGCGATCGGCGTGATCATTCCGAGCGACGTCGTGCGGCAAAGCGTCCAGGACCTCGAGCGAGTCGGCGTGCCGCAACGCGGCACGCTCGGCGTGACCTTCGTGGACCTCGGCGACATCGACCCCGCGTTTCGCCGCGGCCTGGGACTCACGAGCAGCGAAGGCGCCTTGGTCGACGAGGTGCCCGCCGGTTCGACCGGGGCGCAGGCGGGCTTGCGAGGCAGCGTACGCAACGCCAACGGCCAGCTCGTCACCCTCGGTGACGTCATCGTCGCGGTGGACGGCCAGCGGGTGAAGTCGTCGTACGACGTGTACCGTCTCGTCGCTGCCAAGCGCGCGGGGCAAAGCGTGACGCTTCGCGTGTGGCGCAACCGCAAGGAAGTCAACATCAAGGCGACCTTGCTGCGCCGCACGTTGTGACCTTCCGCTTCTTCGAAGAGGCCCCCGAGCGGGGCCTTTCTCGTTTCGTCCGCCTTTCACGCGGGCGGTTCGGGGAACGCGGGCGCTGTCAAGAAGCCGTCCTCACGTGAAGGCATTGTGAACGCAGTTAGACTGCTTCCCGATGTACGTCGTCGTCGAAGGTCCGATCGGGGTGGGCAAGACAAGCCTCACCCGCTTGCTCGCACGCGAGTTCAACGCGCGTGTCAACCTCGAGGTCGTCGAGGAAAATCCGTTCCTGGCCAAGTTCTACGAGAACCCGGGAGCGTTCGCCTTTCAAGTGCAAGCGTTCTTCTTGCTGTCGCGCTTCAAGCAACTCCAAGCGCTCGTGCAAGGCGACTTGTTCAGCGGAAACGTCGTGTCGGACTACTTCTTCGACAAGGACTTCATCTTCGCCGCAATGAACCTCAAGGACGACGAGTTCGCGCTGTACGAGGATCTCTACCAGCACTTGAAGCCGAGGGTCGCGCAGCCGGATCTGGTCGTGTATCTGCGCGCCGAGACGGACGTGCTGCTGTCGCGGATCGCCAAGCGCGGCCGATCGTTCGAGCGGGACATGCAAGCGGCGTACCTTGCCGAACTCACCCGCCGCTACGACGAGTACTTTCGCACGTACGAAGGCTCGCTGCTCGTCGTGGACGCCGCGCAGTACGATTTCGTCGGCAACGCCCTCGACGAGGCCGCCGTTTTGCGGTGCGTGCGCGACGCGCTGCCAGGAGAGGCCGCGGTGGCGTGATGTACTTGGCGATCTCCGGCAACATCGGCAGCGGAAAAAGCAGCCTCACGGGCCTGCTGTCCGAGCGGTACGGCCTCGCGCCCGTGTACGAAGCGGTCGACACGAATCCGTACTTGCAAGACTTCTACGCCGACATGCGCCGCTACTCGTTCCACAGCCAAGTGTTCTTCTTGTCGAAACGGCTGGAGCAGCACCTCAAGCTCATCAACGGAGCGCGAAGCGTCATCCAGGACCGCACGGTGTTCGAGGACGCGAACATCTTCGCGCGCAATCTCTTCGAGTCGGGCAGCATGGAAGGGCGCGATTGGCAGACGTACCTGGGCCTTTACGAAGGCATCCTGCCCGCCTTGCGCGAGCCCGACTTGCTGATTCACATCGAGGCGGGTCTGGGAACGTTACGTCGCCGTATCGCCTTGCGAGGACGCGACTACGAGCAAGGAATTCCCGACGAGTACCTGCTGCGTCTCAGCGGCCTGTACGACGAATTCGTCGACACGTACGCCCTGTCTCCCATCGTTCGCGTGCCCGGCGACGACCTCGACTTCGTGCACGACGACGCGGCGTTCGCGTGGATCTGCGACCGCATCGAGGCGCTGGGCTTCGGTGTGCCACTGCTGCGGTGACATCGGGCTGGCAAGCCTCACACCGCACGCTTCGAGAACCCTCCCGCTGGGGCGAGAACCCGCACCTTCTCCGGTTCTCGCCAAACGTCCTTCATCGCCTTCGCGTCGACGCCGTCTCGAACAGCGTCGACGCTGCTAGATTGACGTCATGTTGCTGTCGCGTCTCGCCGCCGCCTTGTCCCTGCCCGCTCCCGACCGCGATTCCGACGTGCTCGGGGTCACGCACAACGCCGACTGGGTGAAGCCCGGGGACGTGTTCGTGGCGATTCGAGGCGCCAAGTTCGACGGGCACGCGTTCATCCCCGAGGTGATCGAGCGAGGTGCGGTCGCGGTCGTCGGGCAAGGCTGGGAAGGCGAGGCGAGCGTACCTTACCTCAAGGTACCGCATGCCCGCGAGGCGCTCGCCGACCTGGCGGCCGAGTTGCGCGGCCATCCGAGCCGCGCCTTGAAGGTCGTCGGCGTGACGGGCACGGACGGCAAGACGACGACGAGTTGGCTGACCTTGCATCTTCTGAGAAGCGCCGGATTGAAGACGGGCTTGCTTTCGACGGTGGGGTATCAGCGTCCCGACGGCGAGCTTCATCACTTCCCCGCCCACTTCACGACGCCCGAGGCGCCGCAAGTGCAAGCGACGCTGAGCGAAATTCTGGAAGCGGGCGGCGAGGCGGCCGTGCTGGAGTCGAGCAGCCACGCTTTGCAACTCGACCGCGTTCGTGGCGTCGCGTACGACGTGGCCGTCTGGACGAACCTCACGCCCGAGCACCTCGACTTTCACGGGACGATGGAGGACTACTTTCTCGCGAAAAAGCGCCTCGTCGACTGGGCCGAGTTCGCGGTCGTGAACGCCGACGACGCGTGGGGCCGCCGCCTCGACGAGAAGCCGAGGTGGACGTACGGCGTCGATCACGACGCCGACTGGCGCGCGTTCGACATCCGCGACGTGCCAGGCGGCCTGGAATTCGCCGTGACCTCGCCGCTGGGTTCGTTCGACGCGCGTCTCCCGATGATCGGGCGCTTCAACGTCCACAACGCGCTCGGCGCGATGGCCGCCGCCGCGCGGCTCGGCGCGACCCTCGACGAACTTCGAGACGGCCTCGCGCGCTTCGCGGGCGTGCCGGGCCGCATGCAGATCGTCGCCGCCGAGCCCGTGCGGGTCATCGTGGACTTCGCGCACACTCCGCCGAGTCTGGAGAAGGCCCTGTCCGCCTTGCGCCCCACGACGCTCGGGCGTCTCATCGTCGTGATCGGCTCGGCGGGCGGCTTGCGCGATCCGGGCAAGCGCGCGCCCCTTGGCGAGACGGCGACGCGCCTCGCCGACGTCGCGATCTTCACGGAAGAGGATCACCGTGACACGCCCCTGGACGACATCCTGAACGAGATGGCGCGCGGCGCGCGCGAAGCGGGCCGAAGCAACTTCCTCCTCGTCGGCGATCGCCGCGAAGCCATTCGGGCCGCCATCGAGCGAGCGGAGCCCGGCGATACGGTCTTGCTCGCCGGGAAAGGCGCCGAGGACATTTTGGAGCGCACGCACGAGACGGTTCCCTGGGATGAAGCGGCGGAGGCGCGGCGGGCACTGCGGCCCGCGCCGTGAAGAGGGGCGGGTGCCTCCCGCCCCTCGTGACTTGCGCGCTCGGGGTCAACCGAAGTAGGTCAGCATGTCGAGCAGCACCCTCGGGTACTCGTCGGGCTTGAGGCCCTTCTTGTCGAGCTTGACGCCCGGCGGAAACGTGGTGACCTCGGTCTTGTGCGCATACTTGCGCAGACCGGACGCGTCGTAGTCGAGGTTCTTGTACGCGAAGGCGACGTTGATGCCCGTCATGGTGTCGTTGATGCTCGCGACGCGCTTCGCGAGGGCGGTGAGACGCAGCTTGGCGAGGTCGAGGAAGTGTTGCACTTCTTGTGGAGGAACGCCGAAGCGCTTGCGAAGATCGCGTTCGATGCGTGACAAGGCGGCGAGGGTCTTGGCTTCGGAGATGCGGCCGTACGCTGCGATGCGCTCGTCCTCGTCACCGAAGTAGGCGGGCGTGAGACGCGCGTTGACGGGCAAGTCGATGCTGACGGTCGCGGGGGCCACGAGCTTCTCGCCCTTGAGTTTCGAGACGGCTTCGGCGAGCAGTTCCGTGTACACCTCGATGGACACGGCTTGAACGTGTCCGTGCTGCTCGCCACCGAGGATGTTGCCAACGCCGCGAATCTCCATGTCCTTCTCGGCGAGCTTGTGGCCCGAGCCGAGGTCGTGCAAGTCCGCGATGGCCCACAAGCGGCGCGACGCGTTCTCGGTGATGCGCGGCGGGTAGAAGAGGTACGCGAAGGCTTCCTGAGCGCGTCGCCCGACGCGACCGCGAAGTTGGTAGAGCTGGGCGAGGCCGAGGCGATCGGCCCGCTCGATGAGGATCGTGTTCGCCTCGGGAATGTCGAGGCCCGTCTCGACGATCGTGGTGGACAGCAAGACGTCGAAGGCGCCTTCGGAGAAGCCCATCATGATCTCCTCGAGCTCCTCCTCATTCATCTGGCCGTGCGCGACGCCCACGCGCGCTTCGGGCACGAGGTTGCGCAAATACAGGCTGCGCGCGCCCATGGACGCGATGCGGTCGTGGATGTAGAAGACCTTCCCGCCGCGCTCGATCTCCGTCATGATCGCGTTGCGAACGGCGATGGGCTCGTACGGCGCGAGGACCGTCTGAATGGGCTTGCGGCCCTTCGGCGGCGTTTGAATGGAGCTCATGTCGCGCAAGCCCACCATGCTCATGTACAAAGTGCGAGGAATGGGCGTCGCCGAGAGGCTGAGGACGTCGGGTGAATTCATGCCGCTCGGGATGTCGACTTTGCCTGACTTGTCGGGTTCGGGCAGGCCCTTGAGGGCGCGCAGTTTTTCTTTCTGCGCGACGCCGAAACGGTGCTCCTCGTCGATGATGACCATGCCGAGATCCTTGAACGACACGTCTTCGGAAAGCAGGCGGTGCGTGCCGATGAGGACGTCGACTTTGCCAGCGGCCAAGTCCTTGAGGATCTGCGTCTCCTGCTTCGGCGGCGTGAAGCGCGAGAGTCCCTCGACGCGAACGGGCAAGTCCTTGAAGCGGGCGCGGAACGTCTCGGTGTGCTGCTCGGCGAGAAGGGTCGTCGGGACGAGCATCGCGACTTGCTTGCCGTGCCCGATGACGCGGTGCGCGGCGCGCAGCGCGACTTCGGTCTTGCCGAAGCCGACGTCCCCGGCGATGAGGCGGTCCATGGGGTGTGGCGCTTCGAGGTCGCGAAACGTTTCCTTCAAGGCCGTGCCTTGGTCGGCGGTAAGCTCGTACTGGAAGTTCTGCTCGATTTGCGCGTCCCACTCGGAAAGCGGGCCGAAGGAAAATCCGGGCGTCACTTGCCGCGCGGCGTACTGCACGAGAAGCTTCGCGGCGAGTTGCTCAGCGTTCTTGCGCGCCTTTTCTCTCGCCTTGCTCCAGTCTTTCTTGTCGAGGCTCGACAGCGTCGGCGGATCGTCGGTCGTGCCTGGGTGGCGACGCAAGACGGGCAGGAGTTCGATGGGAAGGAAGAGTTTCGCGCCGTTCTTGTACTCCAAGTGCAGGTAATCGCGCGCGACGCCCAGCACCGTGCGCGTTTCGAGGCCCAGGAAGCGGCCCACGCCGTGCTCGGGGTGGATCAAGAAGTCGCCGATGCCGAGTCCGAGCGCGTCCGTGACAGGTTTGCCGGCGAGTTTCTTGCCGCGCAGGGCCGCGCCGCCCTGGAATCCGTACAGCAAGTCCTCGGTGAGCACGACGATCTTCTCGTCGACGACCTCGAAGCCTCCCTCACCAGGAGCGCGCAGAAACCCGATGTCGCCCGGCCGGACTTTGGGACCCGTCAGCCACCTCGGTTCGCCTCCTCCGAGGAGGTTGTGCGAAAGGTAGGTGGCGGTGCGCTCGTGGCGTACGAGCATCAAGATCTGGTAGCCGCTCGCACGCCACGCGTCGACTTGGGACGCGAATTCGGAAAGCTTGGCGCGGTAGAAGGGCAGCGGTCGAAGCGCAACGGTGGCGTCGGGCAAGTCGAGGGGAGCGCGGCCGAAGCTCGTCACTTCACGGCCCTCAAGCAGCGACCACAGCGTGTCGAGTTGCGGACCGAGCGCCGAACCGAAGAATTCGGGCGAATCCAGAAAGATTCGCCCGGGCAGCAATTCGAGGCGCGTCGCGTCCCACTTCACGTCGCTGAGGTAGCCCTCGGCGGGCGCGAGGCTGAAGGATTCGAGCTTTTCGCCGGGCTGCCCGTACTCGTCGACTTTGCGCAGCGTATCGAGGTCGTCTCCGAAGAACTCAGCGCGAATCGTTTCCTCGCCGACGCGTAGTTCGAGGAGGTCGCCGCGCAGTTCGTACCCGGCGTCCTCGCCGCGCTCGTAGCCGAGCTTCTCCAACTTCGCGAGCAGATCCTCGCGCGGATACGTTTCGCCGACGCGCAGCGTCAGGGCGTGCGCGTCGGGATCGCGTGGAAACAGGTCGAGGGCCGTCACGACGTCGAGGACGACGTGGCGCTCGCGCCCGCTCCACTCGCGCAAGCCTGGATTGACGGACAAGGCGGACCCGAGCGGCTCCGCTCCCGCGTACAAGTGCAGACGTTCGGGCGTCGTGAGCAGAACGGACGAGCCGGGGTGCGCGGCGAACAGCGCGGCGCGCGCCACTTGCGGCAGCATCAGAAGGGTACCGAGCGGCGCGCGGGGAACGAGGGCGGTCAAGGGTCGTGCGGCGGTCGTCACGATTTGAAGGTCTCCAATCAATGCAAGCGAGGGGAGCAACGCCGATTCACGGTCGTTCTCCGAAGGGTAGGCTCCGACGTCGCGGAGCGATGACACCTCAGTGTACTCGTCGCGCGGCGCGTGAAGTATGCGAATGGTGGACGGCCCCTTGAGTTCGCCGCCGACTTCCCACTTCATGCGCGTCAACCTTAGAACACTGTAAAGTGGTCCTAATGCGGTCCTTTCAACTCGCGCCCAGCCTTCTGTCGTGCGACTTCACACGTCTCGGCGAGGAGCTCGCGGCCATCGATGCGGCGGGCGCCACGTACGCGCACATCGACGTCATGGACGGCGCGTTCGTTCCCAACATCTCCTTCGGCCTCCCGATCCTCGCGGCGGCGCGGCGCGCGTCGAGCCTGTTCTTGGACGTGCACCTCATGATCCAAGCGCCCGAGCGTTACCTCGAAGACTTCGTGCACGCGGGCGCGGACGGAATCACCGTGCACGTGGAGGCAACGCCGCACGTTCACCGCGCGGTTCAAGTCATCAAGTCCCTTGGAAAGCGCGTGGGCGTCACCCTCAATCCCGGCACGCCCCTGGAAGCGATTCGGCCCGTTCTCGCCGACGTGGACCTCGTGCTGATCATGAGCGTGAATCCCGGGTTCGGCGGCCAGCGGTTCATCGAGAGCAGCTTGGAGCGCGTCCGAACGGTGCGCGCTTGGCTCGACGCGCTCGGCTCGAGCGCCGAGCTCGAAGTCGACGGCGGCGTCTCTCCCCACAACGCCCGGGCGCTCGTGGAGGCGGGCGCGACGGTCCTCGTGGCAGGCTCCAGCGTCTTCGGTCCCGACGGACCGGAAGCGGGCGTGCGGCGCTTGCGGGAGAGCGTTCTGTGAGGCTGCGCGTCGATCTCCTGCCGCATGGAAGTTACCCCGACACCGTCCTCGTCGTGGACGTCTTGCGGGCCACGACGACGGCGAGCGTCTACTTGGAGCGTGGCGCGGAAAGTCTGCTGCTCACCTCCTCTCCCGAACGCGCCTTGGAGTTGCGCGGTGAAGGCGTGCTGCTCGGCGGAGAACGCGGCGGTCTGCCCATTCCCGGCTTCGACTTCGGCAATTCGCCCATCGAGGCCGACTCGCAGAACTTCACGGGCAAAGTCGTCGTGATGAACACCACCAACGGTACGGGCGCCGCTCACGTCGCCGGAAAATCGGGCAAGCACGTCTTCCTGGCGTCCTTGCGAAACGCGCACGCCGCCGCGCGGCGCGCGCGTGCCATCGCCGTCGAGGAGATCGCCATCGCCTGCGCGGGCACCGACGGTCGCGTCGGTTTGGAGGACGTGTACACGGCGGGCGTGTTGTGCGAGTACCTCATGGCGATGAGCAGCGTCACGATCGACGACGGCGCGCGCATCGCCCTCATGGTGCGGCGCAACACGCCCGACCCGCTCGAAGCCTTGTCGAGTTCCACGCACGGAATCGCCCTCGACCGCTTGGGTCTGGGCGAGGACGTTCGTTACAGCGCCCAACCTTCCACGTCCACCCTCGTGCCCGTTTTGGCCGAAGGGCAAGACGTGGAAGGCGCGCTACGTTTCGTGAAGTGATCGCTGCGCTCGCCCCTTCAACTCGTTCGTGATCGAGCGGGTATCTCCCGCACGCCTTCGCTCGACGCCACGAACGCCTGGGTCGCCATCCCGAGGAACAGGCCGTGCTCGACGACGCCCGGCGTGAGCTTGAGGCGCTCGGCGAGCGTGGCGGCATCCGGAAGGGCGTCGCCGAAGCGGGCGTCGAAGATGTAGTTGCCGTTGTCGGTGACGTACGCTTGCCCGCCTTGCTCGCGCAGCGTGCCGCGGGCGCCGAGGTCGGCGAGACGGGCCAGGGTGCTTTCGAAGCCGAAGCGCACGACTTCGATCGGAAGGGCGGCTTTTTCGCCGAGACGCGTGACGAGCTTCGCGTCGTCGGCGATGATCACGAGGCGCTTCGCGCGCAGTTCCACGAGTTTCTCGCGCGTGAGCGCGCCGCCGAGCCCTTTGATGAGGTCGAGATTCGGGTCGATTTCGTCCGCGCCGTCGATGGCGAGGTCGAGCTCGAGCGTGCCGAGCTCGACGATCTCGATGCCTTGCGCGCGCGCGAGCGTATCGCTGGCGTCCGAGGTGGGCACGCCGACGATGTCGGTGAGTTCGCCTTCACGCAGACGACGCCCGAGTTCGAGAATCGCGTACTTCGCGGTGCTGCCCGTGCCGAGCCCGACGCGCATGCCCGACTCGACGAGGGCGGCGGCCCGCACGGCGGCTTCCTGCTTGAGCTCTTTACGATGAGGCATGATTTGCCTTGTGCTCTTGAAGGGCCGCGAGCACTTGCTGCGCGTGGCCCTCGACGTTCACGGCCCTCCAGGCTTTCACGAGCGTCCCGTCGGGCGCGATGAGGAAGGTGGAGCGCTTCACGCCCTCGCTGACTTTGCCGTACGTGTTCTTCGTGCCGAACGCGTCGATGGATTTCAGGTATTCGGCGCTCTCGTCGGTGAGCAGGGGAAAGTTGAGGGAGTACTTCTCGGTGAACTTAGCGTGGCTGTCGGCGTCGTCGCGACTCACGCCGAGGATGACGGCGCCGTGCTCGCGAAGTTCGGCGTTGTCGCGAAAATCGCAGGCTTCCTTCGTGCAGCCCGGCGTGTCGTCCTTGGGGTAGGCGTACAAGACGACGTAGCGGCCCGCGTACCGCGCGAGGGTGTGCAGTTCACCGCTCGCGTCATGCAAGGCGAAAGGAGGAAAGGGGACTCCGGGTGCCAGCGTCTCGGGTTGCGTCATGACGCGAGAATACCAAGGCTCGGCGAGACGACCGTCATCTCCTCTTAAGTTTCCCCGCTATTCTGTGAGACGTGAATTTGGCCGATTTCATTGACCACACCCTGTTAAAGGCGACCGCAACTCCGAGCGACATTCGAAAGCTGTGCGCGGAGGCGCGCGAGCACGCGTTCAAGGCGGTGTGCGTCAATTCCGTGTACGTTCCCCTCGCCAAAGAGGAGTTGGCGGGGTCGCGCGTGTTGATCGCAACCGTCTGCGGCTTTCCGCTCGGCGCGCTCTTGCCGCGCCAGAAAGCGGCGGAAGCGGCAGCGAGCGTCGAAGCGGGCGCGGACGAAATCGACATGGTGATCGACATCGGCGCGGCCGTCTCGAACGACTTCGGCCGAGTCCAGGCGGACATCGTCGCCGTGCGGAGCGCCACCGAGGGCAAGATCCTCAAGGTCATCATCGAAACGTGCTACCTGTCCGACGACCAGAAGCGCGGCGCGACCCTCGCGGCCCTGAGCGCGGGCGCCGACTTCGTGAAGACCTCCACGGGGTTCGGCACGGGCGGCGCGACCCTCAGCGACGTCACCCTCATGAAGGACGCGCTGAAGGGCGGCGCGCAGATCAAGGCTTCGGGCGGCATTCGCACGCGTGAGGACGCCCTCGCGATGATCGCAGCGGGGGCGACGCGTCTGGGCACGTCGGGAGGCGTGGCAATCGTGACGGGCGGCGAGAACCGTACATCGTACTGATCTCGCTCGCCTTGCCTGCGCTGCTTCGAGGAGAATGAAGTCGTGACGGATCTCGTGCTCGCTTCGCAAAGCCCTCGACGGCGCGACCTCCTGTCGCGCCTCGGGGTGACGTTTCGTGTCGTGACCGCCCACACCGAGGAAGTGTCGACGTTCGAGGACCCCGCCGACGTGGCGCGCGACCTCGCGCTGCAAAAAGCGCGAGCGGTGAAAGCGCTCGCGCCGCACGCCGTCGTGATCGCCTCGGACACGCTCGTCGCACTGGACGGCGAGATTCTCGGCAAGCCGGTCGACGAAGCCCAGAACGCCGCGTACGTTCGCAAGTTGGCGGGACGCACGCACGCCGTCTTCACGGGCGTGGCGGTCCTCGGCGCCGCTCAGGAGGCGCGCGTGGAAATGACGCGCGTGACGTTCCGTGACCTCACAGACGCCGAAGTCGCGTGGTACGCGCGCAGCGGCGAAGGTCTCGACAAGGCGGGCGGCTACGGCATCCAAGAGCTCGGGCTCGCCCTCGTCGCGCGCGTGGAAGGGGACTACTCGAACGTCGTGGGCTTTCCCCTTCCGCTCGTGATCGACTTGCTGCGGCGCGCGGGCGTGGAGGTCTTGGCGTGAACGCGTGGCGTCGCCTCGCCGTCGTCTACGTCCTGCTGATGCTCGTCAGCATGGCAGCGACACGCTTTCAAATCACGCCGCCGCTCGCCGTGACGAGCGGCATCCTGCCCTTGACGCAACTCTTCGACGGCGCCGCCGACAACGTTCGTGGAGCGTACGGCACGCTCGTGGAGGAACGCGACATCGCGCGGCGCTACCGTGAGCTTCGCTCGCAAAACGATGTGCTGCGCGGCCGTCTCAGCGTCCTGGAGCGCGAAAACGCACGCTTGAAGGAAGCCGCCCAGATTCGCGCGACGCAAAGCCCGAGTCTCGTGACGGTCGCGTCGGTCGTCGCCGTGGACCCGTCTCCCCTGCTGTCACGCCTCACCGTGAACAAGGGAATTCGTGACGGCGTGAGCTTGCGCATGCCCGCCACCGTGCCCGCCGGCCTGGTCGGGCAGGTGACGAGCGTGGACGGCACGAGCGCCGCCATCACGACGATCCTCGATCCCGAAAGCCGCGTCGGCGTGAGCCTCGCGCGTGAAGGTTGGCGCGGAGGGCGGGGCCTCGCGTTCGGGTATTCGTCCGAGCGCCTCAAGGCCGAGTTTCCCCTCAGCGTCGACGTGCGCGTCGGAGACGTCGTGGAGACGTCGAACCTCGGCGGAGTGTACCCGTCGGGCATTCGCGTCGGGTCCGTCGAGGAAATCTTGCCGCTCGGCTCGAACGACGTGCGCCGCAGCGTCATCGTCAAACCCGCCGCCGATATCACATCTCTCGAAGAAGTCGCGCTGCTGCGCGCCCTTTAACGGCCCTTCATGCGAATCCTGGTGTACCTCCTGCTTCTGATCGGCGTTCAAGGCGCCCTCACTCGGCTGCTGCCCGCGAGCGTCAGCGCGCCCGACCTCTTTTTGCTGACGGCGGTGGCGCTCGCGTTTCGCTGGCGTCCGCTGCCCGCCTTGCTCGCCGCGTACCTCATCGGCCTCGTGCAAGACGTCCTGAGCCACGCGTCCCTGCTGGGCTTGCATGCCGCCGCCGTCGCGGGCGGCGTGCTGCTGGTGCTGGGCTTGCGGCGCTTTCTCGCCTCCGACGGCTTGCTTCAGACGATCGTGTCGGTCACGACGGCGACCGTGGGTCAGTGGATCGCGTTCCTGATCCTGACGTACTGGCTGCGCAACGACCTCGTGACGGTCACGACGCTCTCGACCGTTCTGCCCGCCGCGCTCGTCGGAACGCTCGTCCTCGCGCCGATGGTGGAGCGCTTCGCGACGTGGGCGTTCGGGCCGCGCGGCAGCGTCGAGGAGGGGCTGGCGTGACGCGCACGAGAGGCCGGTTCGTCGCTCGTCCCCGACGCGAGCAGGGTGCGTCCGCCCGTCCTGCTTCCCGCAGTCTCGTGGGCCGCCCGCACGTCCTCGCGCTCTTGTTCACGCTTTTCCTCGGAGGCTTCACGGCCCGCATCTACGACTTGCAGATCAAGCGGTACTCCAGCTTCGCCACGCAAAGCGCCGACAACTTTCAGCGTGACGAGATCGTGCGCGCGCTTCGCGGCGAAATCCGTACGCGTGACGGCGTGCTGATCGTCACGAACCGCCTCGCCGTGGATCTCGTGTACAAGGGCGGCGACATTGCCGATTGGGAACGGCTGCGCTTTCTCAGCGGTTACGACAACGCCGACTTGCCGAAGGTCGAGCCGGGCGGCGAAGTGACGCTTGTGCGCAACGTGGCCGAAGACAAACTGGCCGCGTTGTACGAGTTCACGGTGGGCTTGGGCAACGTGGAGTTGCGCGAGCGCGTCGAGCGCTTCTACCCGCAAGGCTCGCTCGCCGCGCACTTGCTGGGCTACACGCGCGAAGCGAACGAATCGGAAGTCAAGGAGAGCGGCTACGCCCTCGGCGATCTCGTGGGCGCGACAGGTCTCGAGGCGAGCTTGCAAGACATTTTGAAGGGCCGCAACGGCGTGCGACGCGTGGAAGTCACGGCGGCAGGTCAAGCGCAAGGCGAGCGCGTCGTCGATCCTGGTCAAAAGGGGAAGGACGTCGTCCTCACGATCGACTCGCGTCTTCAAGCGGCGGCCGAGCGGGCGCTGCGCGAAGGCCTCAAGCAAATCAACGAGACGCGCGCCAGGCACGGCGATCCGCCCGACACGAGCGTTAACGGCGCCATCGTCGCGCTCGATCCGCGCACGAACGAGGTGCTGGCGCTTGCCAGCAGCCCGACCTACGATCCGAACTGGTTCTCCCAATCGCCGAGGCCGCCGCAACTCGCCGATGCGCTGCTGGGGCGAAACGGGTACTCCACCATGAACCGCGCCGTGCAGATGTACGACTCGGGCTCGGTCTTCAAGCCGACGTCGACCCTCGCGTACATCGAGCGTTGGGGCAACAAGAGCTTTTCGTGCACGCCCTTCATTCGTTACGGCAGCATTCGCCGCAACTGGTCGTTTCGATTCATGGGGATGATGGACGGCCGTGCGGCGATCGCGAACTCTTGCAACACCTGGTACTACCAAGCGGCGATCGACGCGAATCCCGTCATCTTCAGCAACTACCTCGCTCAGCGCGCCAAGGAGCTTGGATTCGGCCGCGAGACGGGCTTGGAGATCATCGGCGAGAAGACGGGGTACTTGCCGAGCCAACGCAACGAGGAGAAGCGCTGGGCCGACGTTCGACCGGCGGGCGAACGATACTTCCCGGGCCAAGCCTTGTCGTTCGCGATCGGTCAGGACGCCCTGCGCGTGACGCCCGCACAAATCGCGTACGTTCTTTCGGCCATCGTGGACGAGGGGCGCCAGCGACCATTGACAGTCTTGAAGGCGGTCGGGGGCGAGCCGCGTCCGCGCAAGGCCGAGCGCCGAGTGCCGGGCGACGTGAAGAACTTCAAGCTCGTGAAGCAAGGCATGGAGTGGACGACGACGCGCGGCAGCGGACAAAGTGGCACGGCGGCGCACATCCTCGGGCCGGACAAGTTCCCGGTTCCGACGGCGGGCAAGACAGGTACGGCCGAGAACGCCCTCAGCAAGAAATTCAACCTCGGCTACACCAACGCGTGGTACGAAGGTTACGGCCCGGTGGACAACCCGAATTTCCTCGTCGTGGCCTTTTTCGAAAACGGCGGCGAAGGCTCGGGAACGGCCCTGCCCGCCGTGGCGAAGATGTTCGCGGCGCGCTGGTGCTTGAAGGTGGACGAAAACGGCAAGCTCGACCCGCCGATGTATCAGCAGACTCCTTGCCTTGGGGAACTGGACGCCCGCGGGCCGGCGAGCGACGGCGCGCACGCTTCCACGGCGCAGCCGACCGCCCCGAAGAAGACGCCCTGAGCGTCAGTCGGCCGCTGGAGTGGATCGCTTGGCGGCGATTCGTTCCAGCCACGCCTTGTCCTCCACGCGGCGCAAGTACGGATTGAAGAGCTGGGCGATGCAGAACACGACTTGCACGATGCCGAGGACGAGCAGGACGCTCGACGGCGAGAAGACGCCTCCGGCGATGCCGGCGAGGAAGGTGGAGAAGGGACCCGTGCACTGAGCGATCAGGCGGCGAACGCTGAACACGCGGCCTTGCATCTCGGGGGGCACCTGCGTTTGCCAAATCGCTTGAGAGTGCGCGTTGAGGATGGGAGTCATGCCGAAGTTGATCGCCGCGAGAAACGCCGAGAGGTACAAGTTCGTGGACAGCGCGAACGCGATCAAGGCGAAGCCGGCGAGAATCATGGGAACGAGCACGCCAAACACACGCCGCTCCTTGAGGCCGCCCCACGTCGAGATGAGCACGCCGCCGAGCACGCCGCCGAGACCGCCGATGGTCGTGAGGATGGCGAGGGCCGCCTCGAACGTCAAACCGCGCGCCGTCCAGTCGGGTCCGAGGGTGAACTTCACGATGAGCGGCTCGAACACGCCGAGCGGTCCGCCGATGAAGTTCACGACGCTGAACGTTCCGAGCAGCCACAGCAACGGTCGGCGCGCGAAAATGTACTTGAAGCCGAAGCCCACGTCCGACCACAAGCTCTTGGGCCGCTCGTCGCTTCGAGGTGGCGTCGGGATGTGCAGTCGCGTGAGGACGAGACCGGCGAAAACGAAGGATACCGCGTCGAGGAGGAAGACGAGGGCCGTCCCGTCGTGCAACAACGGCAACGCCACGCCGCGCTGTCCGAGCAAGGCCGGGGCGGCGATCAGGAAGGCCGCGAGCCCCGGGGCCAGCAAGCCCGACAGCGTCCACAGCGTTTGCATCATGCCGTTGGCCCGAGGCAGCTTGTCGTGGGGAACGAGAACGGCGTAACTCGTGTCGAACGCCGATCCGTGGAAGGTGCCGAGAAGGGAGCCGAGCGCGACGAGCGGCACGAGCGCCCACAACGGCAGCGCCCCGAAGACCACGAGGACGGCGAGCAGGGCGCTCACGAGGGCGCTGCCGAAGTCGCACGTGAGCATGACGCGTCGCCGATCATGGCGGTCCGCCCACGCCCCCGCGATGGGCGATCCGAAAATGGCGGGCAACGCTCCGGCGAGCGCGACCGCCGAGAGAGCGAACGCGAGGCTGGCCTTCTGATCGGGATTGGGGTAGAGCGTCTGCGTGAGGTAGATGGTGATCGCGAAGTATGACAGCGCGCTGCCCACGACGCTCAGGGACTGGGTGCCCCACAGAGTCAGGAAGGTGCGCCAGCCGTTCGGCGTCGGCTCGGACATGCGGACAGTGTAGGCAAGACGAGCGGGCGAAGCGTCCGCCTTATGGCGCATCGCGCAAAGAGAACTTGTAATCTGGCGTCATGACGAAAACGAATCCTCAGCCGCCCGTCGCTGCGTCGCGTCCGGTCGTGCACGAGCGCCACGGAGACCGCCGCACGGACGAGTACTCGTGGCTGCGCGAGCGCGACCATCCGGACGTGATGGCGCACCTGCACGCCGAGAACGCCTTCCTCGCGAAGGTGATGGAGCCCCTCCGAGGATTGCAAGGCGAGCTGTATCAAGAGATGCTTTCGCACGTTCAGGAGACGGACGACTCGCCGCCCGTGCCATGGGGCGACTTCGAGTACTACACGCGCACCGTCGAAGGCCTCGACTACCCCATTCACTGCCGCCGCCACCGAGAAGGAGGCGCCGAGGAAGTCTTGCTCGACGGCAACGAGCTCAAGCGGCGTGAGGGCCTGGAAAACGTCTGGATCGGCCGGACCCTGCCGAGCCGCGACCATGCCCTCTTGGCGTATCAACTCGACACGGCGGGCGCGGAGCGATACGAGCTTCGCGTGCGCGACCTCATGACGGGCGCGGAAACGCGGACGGGCGTTCAAGATGTGAGTGACGCGGGCCTCGCGTGGAGCGCGGACGGATCGTACCTGTACTACATTCGCAACGACGAGGCTTGGCGGCCCTTCGAGGTGTATCGCCACCGACTCGGCGAAGATCCGGCCTCGGACGAACGGCTGTACCGCGAGGATGACGAGACGTACACGCTGCGTCTGAACACGAGCGACTCGGGCGACGAACTTCTCTTGACGTCGGATTCCACGATGACGACCGAGGTGCGGCGCCTTCGAGCGACCGACACGAGCGGCGCCTTCGAGGTGATCGCGCCGAGGCGACGTGGCGTGGAGTACAGCGTCGAGGACGGCGGGCATGAGTGGCTGATCCTCACGAACGAGGACGGCGCGCGCGAATTCAAGCTGATCGGGCTCGCCAAAGAGGGCGGCGAAGTACGCGAGATCTTGCCGCACGACGAAGCGCGCTTTCTGGAGGGCGTCACGGTCTTCGAGAACTTCTTGCTCGTGAGCGGAAGAAGCGGCGGCACGACGCGCTTGTGGGTCCTGCGCCGAGACGAGGACACGGCGCGTGAGGTGACGTTCCCCGAGGAGGTCTACACGGTGCGCGTCGGCGAGAACCACGAGTTCGCGGCGACGACCGCCAGGCTCGTGTACACGAGCCTCGTCACGCCCTCGACGCACCTCGACTTGAACCTCGAAACGCTGGAGTTGCGCGAGGTGAAGCGAACGCCCGTCCCGAACTACGATCCTGAGCTGTACACATCGTCGAGGATGTGGATCACGGCGCGTGACGGCGCGCGCGTTCCCGTGAGCCTCGTGCACCGCAAGGACATCGCGCGGCCCGCCAAAACCCTCTTGTACGGCTACGGCAGCTACGGCTTGAGCATCAACCCGTCGTTCATGGCAACGCGCCTTCCGCTGCTCGATCGAGGCTTCGTGTTCGCGATCGCGCACATTCGAGGCGGCGGCGAGATGGGCCGCGCGTGGTACGAGGGCGGCAAGCTGCACGCGAAGTCGAACACCTTCACGGACTTCGTGGACGTCGCCGAGCACCTCGTTGGGCAAGGCGTGACGACGCCTTCGCACCTCGCGGTGATGGGACGCAGCGCGGGCGGCCTTCTCATGGGCGCCGTCACCAACATGCGGCCCGACTTGTTCAAGGTGGTGCTCGCCGGCGTTCCGTTCGTGGACGTCGTGACGACGATGCTCGACGCGTCGATTCCCCTCACGACGCTCGAGTGGGACGAGTGGGGCAATCCGGCCGATCCGACGTTCTACGAGGTGATGAAGGCGTACAGTCCCTACGACAACGTCGAGGCGAAAGCCTATCCGCACTTGTGGATCTCGACGGGTCTCAACGATCCGCGCGTGGCTTACTGGGAGCCGGCGAAGTGGGCGGCGAGGCTACGCGAGCGCAAGACGGACGGGAACGTCCTCGTGCTCAAGACCCTCATGGGCGGCGGGCACTTCTCCAGCAGCGGTCGCTACGACGCCCTCAAGGAAACGGCCGAGGAGTACGCGTTCATGATCGCCGCCCTCGAAGGACGGTTCGACGCCTGAGGTGAGTTTCGTCGTGACGCTCGCGTCGTGGAAGGGTGGAGTCGGAAAGTCCACCCTCGCCGTTCACCTCGCCGGCTGCCTCGCTCGACGAGACAAGCGAGTGGTGCTGCTCGACGAGGACGAGCGGGTGGGCAGCGGCGCGAGGTGGGCTTCGCGCGGCGAGACGCTCGGCTTCGAGGTACTGCGTCCCGAGGACGTGAAGCCCAAGAAGCTGCGAAACGTCGACTTCGTCGTGATCGACACGCCCGGCCGGGGCGGTCTCCGCAAGCTTCGCGAAACGCTGAAGCGCACGGACGTCCTGCTGGTACCGACGGGCCCCTGGGTGACCGAGTTGGACGCGACGCGCAGCATGGTCGAGGCGCTGCGTCCTCACGCGGAGTTCGAGAAGGTGTCGTGCGTCATCGCGCGCGCCCCGGCCGTCGGCGGAGCAGGCAAGCGGGCGCGGGACGCCCTTTCCAGAGAGGGAGTCTCGGTCGCTTCGACGATCATTCGTGCGTACAACGCTTACCTGACGGCCGCCGAGCGCGGCTGCCTGGCGTGCGACGTGCGCGGTGGAGCGAGCGCGTGGAGTGACGTGAGCGCCCTCACGAGCGAGCTGTTTTCAGCTTGACGCGCCGAGGGTGCGCGACACGAGAAACCAGACCGCTTCCGAGAGCGCTTCGGGCGGGCGGGTCGCGTCGAGAATCACGAAACGTTCCGGCGAGGCGTCCGCGAGCGTCAGGAAGCCGCGCCGAACGCGCTCGTGAAAGGCGAGGTCCGCTCGCTCGAGGCGGTCGTGCGCGCCGCGTGTCGCCGCGCGGCGCAAGCCCTCTTGCGGATCGAGGTCCAGCAAAAAGGTCACGTGCGGCATCAAGCCGCCCGTCGCTTCCCACGTGACGGTGCTCAGGAAATCGAGCGGCAAGCCGCGCCCGTACCCTTGGTAAGCGACGCTAGAGTCGGCGTAACGGTCGCACACCACGACGTTTTTGTCGTCGAGGGCGGGTCGGATGACGTCGCGTACGAGTTGCGCGCGGCTCGCCGAGTACAGCAGGAACTCGCTCAACGGCGCGATGTCGAGGTCGCTTTCGAGGACCACTTCGCGCACCTTCACGCCGAGTTCGGTTCCGCCGGGCTCGCGCGTCAGGAGGTGCGGCACGCCATGGTCATCGAGGCGTTCGGCGAGCCTGCGGACTTGCGTGCTTTTCCCGGCGCCCTCCGGACCCTCGAAGGTGACGAACAGGCTCACGGGTTGGCTTTCACAGACCCGTCGGCACGTGGATGAACTGCCACGGCAAGCCGAAGGTCTCCTCGATCTTGGCGGCGAGGGCGCGCACGCCGAAAGTCTCGGATTCGTAATGCCCGATGTACACGGAGTTGACTCCGAGTTCGAAGGGCAACGCGAAGTCCTGGTGCTTCGGCTCGCCCGTGATGAAGGTATCGAGTTCCTCGGCCGCCGCTTCGACGACACTTTCGGACGCGGCGCCCGAAATGATTCCGACGCGGCGCACCTCGCCCGGCCCGCCTCCGTGCACGAGGCAGATTTCCCCGGTGAGGCGCTGCAAGCGGTCCGCGAAGTCCTGCAGCGACATGGGGATGGGCAAGTCGCCCTTCACGCCGATCTTGAAGCCTCGGTAGGAGCCGAACGGCTGCGCGTTTTGCAATCCGAGCGCCGAGGCGATCATGGCGTTGTTGCCGACTTCGGGGTGCGCGTCGAGCGGGATGTGCGACGTGTAGAGGTTGAGGTTCGCGCCGAGCGCTTCTTGTACGCGCGTGCGGTGAGGACCGACGAGCGCGAGCGGCTCACCCCAAAAGAGGCCGTGGTGGGTGATGAGCAGGTCGGCGCCCGCGTCCACGGCGTCTTGGATGGTGCGCAGGTTCGTGTCGACGGCGACGGCCACGCGGCGAATCTCGGGCTTGCCCTCGATTTGCAGGCCGTTCATCGAGCGGTCGGGAAAGCGGGTCGTGCCGAGGTACTCGTTGAGCCAGCGAACGAGCTCGGCGCGCGCGACGGTGGGAGCGGAAGCGGTCACTGAGGCATTGTAGCGAGTTCCGAAACGTGCGCGCCCTGCACGATCTCCAAGCGGTTACCCCAAGGATCGCGAAGATACAGCCGAGGCACGTCGACGCGCTCGTCGATCTCGAACGGAATTCCGAACGCTCGGGCGCGTTCGATCATGGCGCTCAGCTCGGCGCAGCGAAGGCACGGGTGCGCTTTCGTCGCGGGCGTGAAAGGGCGCTCTACGCCGACGTGAAGTTGCCGACCGTCGGGCAAGCCGAACCAGGCGCCGCCGTTGGCGCGCAAGGCGAGCGGCTTGACGAGTTCGGGCAAGCCGAGGAACTCCCCGAAGAAGCGGCGGGCGTCGTGCTCGCATCCTTCGGGCGCGCACACTTGCACGTGGTCCAATCCGACGATCAAGGAAGTCATGCTGGAAGCGTAATGCTCGCGCGCACCCTCGCCTTGTCACCTCGCGAGAGACGTCAGCTGACCGCCCTCTTCCCCGCCTTCGACGCGAGCGCCACGTACCCCTCGACGAGCTTCACGATGACGGGGTTGTGCGTGTGAACGCCGTGCGCCTCGCGTGAACCGTCGGGCACGAAATGCGCGATGACGGCCGCCTCGTCGTCGCGCGCGAGCAACAAGCCGCTCTGCCCCACCGCCGCGATCGCCGGCAGGTCGCGCAATCCCGTTCGCGTCACCTCCACGCCTCTCGGCGTGACGTCCTCTAAGTGCGCCACGAACGGCCCCTCTCCCGCCAAGAAGAGGCAACGACGCGCGCCGAGCGCGAGCGTCTCGCACAGCGAGCGGATGGCCGCCTCGCCGCGCAGGGCGTACACGGCTTCGGGCGCGGGGTCGGGCGTGAGCCGCGACAAGTCACGCTCCAACGCCGACAGGCGATCTTGAAAGCCGCGCCGCGCCCGCTCGATGTACTCTCGGGCGGACAGCGGCGCATATTCCATGGGGCTCTCGGAGACGCGCGCGGCGAGTCCGCGCGCTTCGAGGCGTTGCAGCGTTTCGTAGATCTTCGGCCGGGGAATGTTGGCTTGACGCGCGATTCTGGCGGGTTGCGCGCGACCGAGGGCCAAGAGGGCGGTGTACGCGCGGGCTTCGTACTCGGTCAGGCCCAGCGCTTGCAAGTGGACGACGGCGCTCATTACCTCCCAGCCTACTCTGCCTCTTTCCGAAAGGAACGAGGCGAAGCGGAAGCGCTGGAGTCAGCGCCCCTTCAAGATCTCGACGGCCTTGGCAAGTTGCGCGTCTTTGGCAGGATCGACGAGAGCTTGGCCGTCGTTGTTGACGTTGGAACGCGCCGAGCGTTGCGGCGTATCGGAGAAGGTGAACTTGCCCTTGTCGTCCGCCGTGGCTACCAGCGTGCGCCCTCCGACCGACAAGCGGACTTTCTCGCCGGGCTTGGCGCCCGTACCCTCGTAGGTGACGAATCGAGGCCGAGTGGTGTCGGCGACGACGACGTCGGGCTTGATGCCTTGCCCTTGAATCGAGCGTCCCTTGGGCGTCAGCCACTCTTCGAAGGTGACGGCGAGGTGGCCTCCGTTCGCGAGGGGTTGCACGCTCTGCACGACGCCCTTGCCGTAGGTCTTCTCGCCGATGATCGTGGCGCGACCCGCGTCTTGAAGAGCGCCCGCGACGATTTCGGAGGCGGAGGCGCTTCCGCCGTCGACGAGCACGGCGAGCTTGCCGGTGTAGTCGTTGGGGGAAGGTGACGCTTGCGCGTTGTCGTCGCAGCTTTGCACCTTTTCGCGCACGCCGCCTCGCCCGCGCACCTGCAGGATGTCACCGCTCGAGAGAAAAAGGTCGGCGACGGGGCAGGCGATGTCGAGGTAGCCGCCGGGATTGCCGCGCAGGTCGAACACGACCTTGTCGATGTTGCGGCGCTTGAAGTCGGCGAAGACGGCGGGGAACTCGGTGAGGATACGCTCGTTGTCGAATTGATTGATGGCGACGTATCCGACGTTGTCGGGCAGCACGGCGGACTGCACGGACGCGACTTGCACACGCGCGCGGCGAATGGTGGCCTCGTACGTGCCGCTTCCGCGCCCGAACTCGATCTTGACGTCGCTGCCCTCCTTGCCGCGCACGAGGTCGCGGAGGTCGTTGAAGGGAATCGCGGTGACGTCCTTGCCGTCGATCTTTCGGAACACGTCGCCGACCTGCACACCTGCCCGATCTGCGGGCAGCCCTCGGTAGACCGCCTCGATCGTGCCGCCCGTGCCTTTTTGCAGATCGTTCGCGATGAAGGTCACGCCGATGCCGAAGAACTCGCCTTGGCGGTCCTCGGTGTCGCGGGCGGCTTCACGCGGAGTGATGTAGCGCGTGTACGGATCGTTCAGCGTGGCGAGCGCGCCCTTGATGGCGCCTTCGAACAGTTGCGTCCGGTCGGCGGGCTTGAGGCCGAGTTGCTCCACGATCGCGATCGTCTGAAGCAAGGTCTGATTGAGCGGAGAGGCGGCGAGGTCGCTTTGGCTGTACGACCGGAATTGCGCGTACCCGACGGCGGTCGTGCCGATCAGCAGACCGATCGCGAGAAGTGTCTTGCCCGTCTTGTTCATGGCGTCAAGCTAGCGCGGCGCGGTGAAGTCGGCGTGTGCCGACTTCACGAACTCGCGCCGAACCGCGTTCACGGCGGGTTTCTTCACGCATGAGATGAAGTTGTTGGTTATGCTGATGTTCAGCTCATGCTTGCCTTCGAACTTTGCTACGTCGTTCGCTTCCCTCGGGGAGCGGCATGATCGAATTCCACCACGTCAGCTTGGAGTACCCCATCACCCGCACCCTCGCGCTCGACGATCTCAACGTCCACGTCCGGCGCGGCGAGTTCGTGTATCTCGTCGGCCACAGCGGCGCCGGGAAAAGCTCGTTCATGAACTTGATCCTCAAGCGCGCCCTTCCGAGCCGCGGCGAAGTGTACTTCAGCGGCGAGCCGCTCAAACGCTACCGACGTGCCCGCACGGCCATGCACCGCCGCCGCATCGGCATGGTCTTTCAAGACAATCAACTTCTGCCGCACCTCAACGCGTTCGACAACGTGACGTTCGCGCTTCGGGTAACGGGCGTCAAGAAAGTCGAGTGGCAGGAGCGCACGCGCGAGGTGTTACGCCTCGTGGGCTTGGAACACAAGCACGGCGCCTTGCCGATGCAGATGTCGCAAGGCGAGCAGCAGCGCGTGGCCATCGCGCGCGCCATCGTGTGCGAACCGCCCGTCCTGCTCGCCGACGAGCCCACGGGCAACCTCGACCCGGATTCGAGCCGCGAGGTGCTGCGCGTTTTGCAAAACATCAATTTGCGCGGCACCACCGTGATCGTGGCGACGCACGCCCGCGACCTCGTCGAGACGTACCGCCACCGCACCTTGACGCTGCGCAAGGGCCGATTGGTGCGCGACGATCCGTATGGAGGGTACGCGCTATGAGATACCACGTGCGACAAGCCCTCATCGCCTTGAAAGCGAACTTCACGGCGACGATGGCCACGATGACGACCATGATTCTCGCGCTGTTCATGCTCGGCGCGGTCGTGCTGCTGACCCTCAACGTGGACCGCGCGCTCGGCCAGTTGGAATCCCAAGTGGAAGTCGCGGCCTTCTTGGACGACGACGCCGACAAGCAAGCGATTTTGACGCGCGTCCAAGCCTTGCCGGAGGTGCGTGACGCGGTCCTCACGCCGAAGGACCGCGTGCTGCAGGAGATGACGCGCGACTACCCGTACGTGCGCGAAGCGGCCGATCTTGCTGGGAATCCATTTCCGGACACGTTGAAGTTGCGCGTTTCCCGAGTCGCCGACACGGTGAAGGTCGCTCAAGTCGTGCAGGCTCTGCCGGGCGTGGAGAGCGTCGAGTACGGCGCGAGCTACGTGGACCGCGCGGCGCGAACCCTCACGGTCGTGCGAACGGGCGGCTTCGTGCTCGTCGGCTTGCTGCTGTTCGGAACGCTCCTGAACATCCTCAACGCGGTGCGCGTCACCATGTACGCGCGTCGCGGCGAAATCAACGTGATGCGCCTGCTCGGCGCGACGGGCAGCTTCATCCGCGCGCCTTACCTGATCGAGGGCGTGCTGCTCGGCCTCCTCGGCGGGCTCATCGCGGGCGGCCTGCTCTATCCCGGTTATGGAGCGCTCGTGACGCGCGTCGGAGAGTTCGCCCCCGCCTTGCCGCTCGTGCGCAACTCGCTGTTGCTCGCGCAGCTCGGGGCAGCCTTGGTGGGGCTGGGGGTGTTCGTCGGCTTCGTGGGCAGCCTCTTCGCATCGGCGCGCTACCTCAAGGAGCTCGAATGAAGCGCCGGTCGCTCGCACTCGTCACGCTCGTGGCCTTGTCGAGCGGCGGCATGATGGTCGTGAGCGCCCAAACGATGTCGCGCAAGTTGGAGGCGTTGCAGTCCAACCTCGAGCAGCAGCGCGTCCTCGGCGACACGCAAAGAGCGCAACTCGAAGACCTCCAAAAAGAGCTCGCTTCGCTCGACGCCCAGCAGCGCGCGGCCATCGACCGCCTCGACGCCTTGGGCGATCAAATCGCGACGCTCGAAGCGCAAGGCCGCGACTTGGAAGCGAAGCGTCAAAGCGTTCAGGAAGGCATCGGCATTCTCGACACGCAGATCGAGGTCGTGTCGGCACGCGTAGAGCGTCTCAAGGCGAGCGTACGCCAGTTCATGCGAGCTTTGCAGCGCGAGCGCAGCGGACAGTACCTTGCCGTCTTGTCACAGTCGCGCAGCATTCAGGATCTGCTCGTCCGCGCTCGGTACGCGAACGCACTGGGGCAGCAGAACGTGCACCTCACGCAAGAGCTGCGCGAACAGACGACCTTGCTCCAATCGCAACGCGAGCAGCGCGTCGCCCTCGAAGCGCAATTGCGGGACGTGCAGACGCAACTCGCCGCCAAGCTCGTGGACGTGCGGTCGCGCCGCGACGAGCAAAGCGTTTTGCTGGCCAATTTGCGTGAAACCGAAGCGGGCAAGCAGGCGCTCGCCGTACGGACGAAGGCGCAGCAAGCGATCACCTCGCAAACCATCGACGATCTCATCGGCCAAGTCGTGACCGAGCGCGCAAGCATCGAAGCGGAACGCCGAGCGCGCGAGGAAGCCGAGCGGAGGCGACGCGAGGAGGAAGCGCGTCGCCTCAAGGAAGAGCAGGAGCGCCTCGCCCGCGAGCGTGCCCGGCTGGAAGCCGAGCGCAAGGCGCGCGAGGAAGCGGCAAGACGCGAGCAAGCCCGCCTCGTCAAGCTGGAGCAGGAACGCAAAGCGCGAGAGGAGGCCGAGAGGCGAGAGCAAGCTCGCCTGGAAGCCGAGCGCAAGGCGCGCGAAGAAGCGGCGAGACGCGAACAAGCACGCATCGCCGCCGAACAGCAAGCGAAGGAAGAAGCCGCGAAGCGAGAGCAGGCTCGCATCGCCGCCGAACAGCAAGCGAAGGAAGAGGCCGCGAAACGAGAGCAAGCCCGTCTCGCTGCCGAGCAGAAAGCGAAGGAAGAGGCCGCGAAACGGGAGCAAATCCGCCTCGCCGCAGAGCGGCAAGCTCGAGAAGACAACACGAAACGAGAGCAAGCCCGTCTGGAAGCCGAACGCAAGGCGCGCGAAGAAGCGGCGAGACGCGAACAAGCACGCATCGCCGCCGAACAGCAAGCGAAGGAAGAGGCCGCGAAACGAGAGCAGGCACGCATCGCCGCCGAACAGCAGGCGAAGGAAGAGGCCGCGAAACGAGAGCAGGCTCGCATCGCCGCCGAACAGCAAGCGAAGGAAGAGGCCGCGAAACGAGAGCAGGCTCGCATCGCCGCGGAGCGTGAAGCACGCAAGAAGGCGGAACGGCAGCGACAACTCGACGCAGCCCGAGCGGCGGCCGAGCAGGCACGGCGCAAGGAGCAGGAAGCGGCCGAAGCCCAGGCGCGCGTCCAGCGCGAGCAGCAAGCGAACGCGGCACGGCAAGCGCAGATTCAACAGGAAAACCGTCAAGCCCAAGCGCAAAGTGCTCCGCTGCCGGCCAATACCGGCGGTCTCAGCTTTCCCATCGCTGGTGGACGCATCAGCGTCCCGTTCGGAGCGGAAGGGAGTTGGGTCGTCATCGAAGGTGGAGCGAACGCGCCCGTCTTGTCGGCCGCCGATGGGGTCGTCGTCCGCGAGCTCACGAACGCGAACGACGGCTACGTTCTCATGGTGCAGCACTCGACGAAGCTGCTCGGCGTGTACATGGGCTTGCAGCAACCGACAGTCAACCTCGGGGACCGCGTGAGTCGCGGGCAGGCGCTGGGATACACCGGAGGCTCGCCGATTCTCGGCGTCACCGGCATGCGCTTCTCGGTCGCGGTGGTGAACAGCGGCGGCAACGGTTGGGATTACGTGGCCCCGAACTTCTGAAGCGCTTCGCGAGCGCTCCTTGTTCTGACCGCCGCGTTTTGATACACTTCGTCGGTGCGCTCAAGCTGGCTGCTGGGGGCGCGAAGCCTAACCCTCACCCATTAGGAAGAGTAGAAATCCATGGTTAAAATTCGTTTGTCGCGTTTCGGCTCCAAGCACAACCCTCACTACCGTATTGTCGTCGCGGACGCTCGTCGTCCGCGTGACGGCGGCTACATCGAGAGCGTCGGTCACTACGACCCGCGCAAGACCACCGAGAGCTACCTCAAGGTGGACGTGGAACGCGCCCGCTACTGGCTCGCCCGCGGAGCGCAACCGACCGACACGGCGCGTCGCCTCCTGCGCTCACAGGGAGTCTTCGCCGCCCAGGCGCCCGCCGCCGAACAAGTCGAAGCCTAAGCCGACAACTCCTCGAGAGAACGATGCGCCGCGAGCTGGGCTCGCGGCGCATCGTTCTCTCGATTCAAGTCAGAAAGTTCAGCAGCACGTCGTTGAATGCCTCGGCGGCGTCGAGATTGCTGAGGTGACCAGCGTTCGGCAGGACGTGCAAGGGCGACCCGAGCGCTTTGGCGAGTTCGCGCGCCGTGTCGGGAGGCGTGACCGTGTCGTTCTCGCCGACGATGACGATCGCCCGTTCGCCAAGCTTGGGAAGATCCTTCCTGGAATCGACTCGGGCAGCCATAGCGTGCAAAGCGCCTGCCACGCCTTCGCGAGACGCTTGGTAGATCATCTTCGAAGCGCGCTGCGCGGTGAGGGGCGGGTGCGTTTGCGACGCGTCCGCGATAAGGAAACCGACGCCTTCGGTCAGAGCCCGCCGAGCTTGCTCCTCTCGCTGAGCAACGCGCTCGCTCGTATCGGCGCGGGCCGTCGTATCGGCGAGGACGACTCGGTCGAAGCGAAGGGGATCTTGCCGCAGCAATTCCATCAGCAAGTACCCTCCCATGCTGAGTCCGATGGCGTCGAGCGGACCGGTCGGTACGCGCTCCAAAATCCACTCGGCCGTCTCGGGCAGCGAAGATATCGCGCCTTCCTCCCCGCCGAAGCCTGGCAGGTTGTGCGCCACCGTACGCTTGCCGGCCGCTTCGAGCACCTCGATTTGCTCTCGCCACATGTCTCGGCACAAGGGGAAGGCGTGCAGGAACAGCACCGTGTCAGCCATGCGCCGAGTGTAGAACGCGACACGCGCCGCGACCCGTCAAGCCAAGATCGAATGAAGCGCGTCGCCTTCCTGCACTCTGTCCACCTGATCGTCGTAGCTGTACGCGGGAACGTTGGGACACGACTTGCGCAGCAAGGCCGCCAAGTCGGAATCGAGCACGGCAGTGTACCGCCCGAGGCCGACCGACTTCACGAGGTTGTGTCGCGCCGCTTGTCGCCAACGCTCGGACAGTTCAGGGCAAGCAGCGACGGCCGATGTGATTTCGAGTGCTTCGAAAGTCAGATAGATCATGGCGATGAATATACAGGGGGAATCGATTCCAATTCTCGTCGTCAACGCAGAACAAATTTAGCTAATATCCATCGGGGACGTATATGCATGGCGTCATTCATACACGAAGTGTGCCGCCGCGAGGGATGTCACGCTACCATGCGTCTCGTGACATCCCTCGCCGTCATCCTTGTATCTCCCAAGTCTCCCGGCAACATCGGCTCCAGCGCCCGCGCCATGCTCAACATGAACGTGCGCGAACTGCGCCTCGTCGCGCCGCGCTGCAATCCCCTCGACGAAGAAGCTCGCAAAATGGCCGTGCACGCCGAGCCACTCCTGCACGAAGCACGTACGTACCCGACGTTGTCCGAGGCGATCGCCGACCGCGATTTTTGTGTCGCCACGACCGCTCGAGAGCGTAAGAACCTTCCGATTCCCCGCCTTCCAAGTCAAGTTCGGCCGTCGGTCGAAGCGTCCGCTTCACCCGCGCTCGTCTTCGGACCCGAAGAGTCGGGGCTTACCAGCGAAGACGTGGCCCTTTGTCAAGCCAGCGTTCGCATTCCCACCGGTGACTACGCCAGCCTCAACCTCGCGCAGGCCGTCCTGCTGCTGTGCTACGAGTTCGCCCAAGCGCGTGAGGAAGCGCCTCCCACGTTCAAAGCGGCGCCGCGCGCAGCCATGGACGGCATGTACGATCATCTTCTGCAGTTCATGCTCAACATCGGCTACACCGACGAAGCGCGCGCCCCTCAAATCATGCGCAATTGGCGTACCCTCCTCGACCGTGCCAAGCCCTCGGAACGCGAAGTGCAGTTCTTGCGTGGGCTGTGGCAGCAGGGCTTGTGGGCAGCGAATCGCGAAAAACCCTGACGCGCCACACGGCCCGCTTGGCGTCATGCTCCTACACTGAGCGTGTGACCACCTCCCCTTCGCCACCTCCCAGCGTGAGCGTTCTGCAACGCCTTCGCCTCACGCGGCACTTATTGCCACCTCTCATCGTCCTCGTCGTCGTCTTGTACGAGTTGTTCGCAACGGGTCTCAGCAGTGGTCAAGCTCAATTCTGGGCGCACCTCGCGTTTTACGGCGTCCTCGGACCCCTCGTCACCTTTTTCACACTGCAGTGGCTTGAAAAAGGGGTCCTCGCCCGCGAGCTCGCCGAGCGCGAGTTACGCCGTCTCTACCGAGAGCTTCGGGCTTCGCACCAACAACTCGATACCGTTCAGAGCCTCATTCGTACCCTCGCGGAGGCAGCCGACCTCGAACAAGTTCTGGACGCCGCCGTATCAGGAGCGCAACGAGCCCTCGGCGCCGTCTTCGTCAGGCTTCAACTGTCCGAGGGCTTGGAGCGCGCCGTGAGCGAAGGCACCTTGCTCGTCGCGCCCTCCGCCGACTTGCACGAGGTACGTCTCGCGCTTACCACCGGAAGCGAGGCGACGGGCCGCCTCACGCTGCACTTCGAGCAGGCGCCGTCTCCCGACACGCTTCGCCTGGCGGGCGCCCTCGCAGCCGAAATCGGAACGGCCGTCGAAGCGGCGAGGCGACGCACCCAGGATCTGATTACGCTCTACCAAGTCGACCAGAGCATTCGTGCGGAACGTAACATGCGGCGGTTGCTGGAGCGGGTCACCCAAAACATGGCGGTGCGAATCGGAGCGGCCGCGCGAGCCGTTTACCTCACCGATGAAGACGGCGTCCTGCGGCACGTCTGGTCACGCGATTCCCACGGAGAAGTGAGTCGCAAAGGCTACACGCCCGACTTCGTGAAGCGCACGGCCGCATCCGGGCAAGCAGTCGTCGCCACGTCGGACGAAGCACGTCAAGTATTCGAAAGCGCGAGCGCTGCGCTGGGTCTAGCTATGCGAGACGACGCGGGCATCGTCGGCGTCATCGTCCTGGGCGACACGCATCTCAACGCGTTCGAAAGCGTTCGGGTTCCCCTCCTCGCCTTGCTCGCCAATCAAGCGACGCTCGCCATTCGCAACGCCCGAGCCTACTTGTACAGCGAGGAGCTCGCCATCGGCGAGGAACGCGCTCGCATCGCTCGGGAAATTCACGACGGTGTCGCTCAGTCCCTGGCTTTTTGTGCGTTGAAACTCGACGTCGTCGAACGGCTCATCTCCAAGAATTCAGAGCAAGCAGTCCACGAAGTTCAGGTCGCACGCACCATCCTGCGCGAACAAATTCGCGAGGTGCGGCGCTCCATCTTTGCGCTGCGCCCCATCGACTTGGAACGCTTCGGTCTCCTCGAAACCTTGCGGCGCTACGTGCAGGACTTCGGCGAGCAAAACTCGATACGAACTCACTTGTCCATCGAAGGCGACATCAATTTGGCGCCGAGCGACGAAGCCATCGTATTCCGAATTTTGCAGGAAAGCCTCAATAACGTCGCCAAGCATGCCAAAGCCCGGGAAGTTTGGGTGACCCTCACAGGCGGAGATACTGTCGAATTAGAGGTAAAGGACGACGGACAAGGCTTCGACTTTGCCCAGCTTACCGGCCGGGTCAGCAGTGCGGGCGGCCTCGGCCTCGCTCAAATGAAAGAGCGAATCGAAAGCCGAGGAGGCCATTACACGGTCCTTAGTGAGTGCGGCAGTGGCACGTCCGTTCGCGCGCAACTCCCGATCGCTTGAATACAAATACGTAAAATAGGGTGCCCCTCCAGTGATTGGAGGGGCACCCTAGGTTGGAGCGGGAGACGAGATTCGAACTCGCGACAACCACCTTGGCAAGGTGGTGCTCTACCAACTGAGCTACTCCCGCAAAAAACCCCCGCACCAACCTACTCTCCCAGGACCCTGCGGTCCAAGTACCATCGGCGCCACTGCGTTTCACGACCCAGTTCGGGATGGAATGGGGTGGGTCCACAGCGCTATGAGCACGGGGGCATCTCTTGTTATGCACGACAACAGGATGCAGAAGCGACACACGACGTATCATGGCATTCCAAGGTCAAGACCTCGACTGATGAGCACTCGTCCACTCAACACGTTACCGTGCTTGCATGCCGAGCCTCTTAACCCGGTGATCTTCCGGGAGTCTTACCTGCTTGCGCAGTGAGACACCTCATCTTGAAGTCGGCTTCCCACTTAGATGCTTTCAGCGGTTATCCGATCCGCACATAGCTACCCTGCTTATGCCCTTGGTAGAACAGCAGGAACACCAGCGGTGCGTTCACTCCGGTCCTCTCGTACTAGGAGCAACTCTTCTCAAGTGTCTTCCGCCCGTAGCGGATAGAGACCGAACTGTCTCACGACGTTCTGAACCCAGCTCGCGTGCCGCTTTAATGGGCGAACAGCCCAACCCTTGGGACCTTCTTCAGC
>NZ_QJSX01000027.1 GCF_003217515.1 Deinococcus yavapaiensis KR-236
GTGCGGGGGTTTTTTGCGGGAGTAGCTCAGTTGGTAGAGCACCACCTTGCCAAGGTGGTTGTCGCGAGTTCGAATCTCGTCTCCCGCTCCAACCTCAGCTCACGCTCGAACGAGCGTGAGCTTTTCATTTTATGGACGGTACAGTATGTCGGTGTTCGATTTCTCGGTGATTGCAACTTCAGGACGAGCCCGAAACGCGTTGTTCACGACGCCGCGAGGAACTGTCCGCACGCCGATGTTCATGCCAGTCGGGACGCAGGGCACCGTAAAGGGAATCAGTCCTGAAGAACTGCGTGATATCGGCTCCCAGTTTATTCTTGCCAACACTTACCACTTGCTTCTGCGTCCGGGCCCGGAGATGGTCGCGCGGCACGGCGGCTTACCTGGTTTTACAGGTTATCCCGGTCCGTTCTTGACGGATTCGGGAGGCTTTCAGGTGATGAGCTTGGGGCATATGCGCCAGATCACCGAGCAAGGGGCCGTTTTCAAGAGCCACATTGACGGCAACGTCGTGGAGCTTCCACCCGAGCGGTCGATCGAGGTGCAGGAGGCGTTGGGAGCGGACGTTATCATGGCGTTCGACGAGTGTCCGCCCTATCCAGCTACAGAGGAGTACGTGTCCGCCAGCTTGGAGCGAACTGCTCGCTGGCTTGAGCGGAGCTTACGTGCCAAAACCAAGTCGGAGCAGGCCCTGTTCGCTATCGTGCAAGGCGGCGTGTTCCCCCACTTGAGAGAGCGTAGCTTGGCGTTGACGCTCCCTTTCGACACCCCAGGCTTCGCGATCGGTGGATTGGCGGTCGGGGAGGCAAAGGAAGACATGTACCCGGTCGTCTCACAAGTAACGAACGCGCTCCCAAGTGGAAAGCCACGGTACTTGATGGGAGTCGGGCATCCTGAGGACCTCGTGGCCAGCATCGCATTAGGCGTTGATATGTTCGATTGCGTGTATCCCACTCGAACCGGCCGCTTCGGCTACGCACTCACGGATGACGGGCGCTTGAACTTGAACTCGAGTAAGCCGCGAGGAGAGTTGATTCCTCTCGACGCCGATTGTGATTGTTACGCATGTCGGCACTTCACGCGTGCTTACATTGGCCATTTGCTTAAGGCTGAGGAGATGCTGGGACCGCGCATGCTTTCACTTCACAATCTGCGGTACCTGCACCGCTTGGTGGAGCGCGCCCGCTCAGCGATCGAGCGCGGAGGCTACACCGAGTGGGCGTTTGCTTGGGGCGAGCGCTACTTCAAAGGCCGAATTCCTTCATGGTTCGCCGCGGCACTGGATTCTTCCTGCTAAGAATTCTTACCCACCTCTTAACTTGTCCCTTGCCCTCACATGTGGCGGCGATTGTAATTTTCGTGCGGAACGCTGCTGGTCGCTCTTTTCAGATTCGAATCATGAAGAGTGACGGTATCTTATCTTCTCATCTTAGACTTGACCTGGTGTTCTTCATACGAGTATCATCACCGTGATCCTGATCGTCCCCGATTCTCACAAAGTGAGAGGAGCGATCTGGGTCGCGCGAAGATTCATCCGACGTCATGCATTGGGAGAGGAAACTCGGCAACTCGCCCCAGCGTCTTCTCAAAGTCGGAAGGATACAAGCGCGACAAGAGGGGGTTTGGTATGAAATTGAAGGCTCTTCTCACGTTGACCGCCGCGCTGTCGTTCGGCGTTGCTGCTGCCCAAGAGTCCGCGCCCGCGGCTCCGGCACAAGCGCCTGCGACGGCAGCCCCGGCGCTCAGCGACGTTCCCGCTGGCCACTGGGCCAAGGACGCCGTTGATCGCCTTGTTCAGCAAGGAATCGTTCTGGGCTTCCCGGACGGTACGTTCCGCGGCACCCAGAGCTTGACTCGCTATCAAGCGGCCGTCATTATCGCTCGCTTGCTCGACCAAATCGCCAAGAACGAGCCCGCCGTGCAGCAACTTGATCCGGAAACGATCACGTCGCTGCAAAACGCCGTTCAAGAACTCGCCGCCGACCTCGCGGCGCTCGGCGTCCGCGTCGCAGACCTCGAAGAGAACGCCGCGACCAAGGACGACCTGTCCACCCTCGAAGAGACGATCAACTCGTCCGTCGACTCCAAGATCGAAGAGGCCATCAACAACCTCGAGATCCCGGGTAGCAACGACGACGCGATCGAAGAACTGCGTGCGTCCATCGACGAAGTCAACACGCGCATCGAAGAGCTTTCGGGTCGCGTGGACGAAGTCGCCGGTAGCGTCGACGAAGTGTCGGGTCGCGTGGACGAAGTCGCCGGTAGCGTCGACGAAGTGTCGGGCCGCGTGGACGAAGTCGCCGGTAGCGTCGACGAAGTGTCGGGCCGCGTGGACGAAGTCGCCGGTAGCGTCGACGAAGTGTCGGGTCGCGTGGACGAAGTGTCGGGCCGTGTGGACGAAGTCGCCGGTAGCGTCGAAGACCTCACCGGTCGCGTGGACGAGCTCGCCGACAACTACGACGCGCTTCGCGCCGATGTCGACGATGCCGCCAGCAGCATCGCCGCGCTCAACGACCTCACCGTCTTGCTCAACCAAGACATCCTGAGCCTGCAAGACCGCGTGAGCGCGATCGAAGCCGACTACGTGCCTCGCGCCGACTTCGACAACCTCACCGCTCGCGTCGGTGCGGTCGAGACGCGCGTCACGACGGCCGAGACGAACATCACCAACCTGACGAATCAGGTCAACCAGCTCAACCGCTTCGCGTTCCGCGTGTCGGGCAACATCTCGCTGTCGTACTACCAAGCGCAGACCTTCGGCGATCTCGATCAAGACTTCGACATCGACCGCTTGCTGCCCGGTACCAACCTCAGCTCCGGCACGAACGGCGCGGACAACTCGAACCCGCGTGACTTCGCCGACTTCGCCCGTAACACGGGCAACGTCGTCAACACGCGCGACAACTTCGCCTCGACCAACTCGGGCGACCGTTCGGGCGCGGCGAGCGTCGGCGCGAGCGTCAGCTTCGGCTTCCTCAACAACCCCGTGCTGCGCGGAGCCAACAACACGACCCTCACCTTCGGGATTCGTCCTCAGAACGGCTCGGGCACGCTGACGGCCGCTCCTGATGGTGCCCTCGAGTCCGCGCCGCTGGTGTTCTTCGTCACTGGCCTCGCGTCGAACTTCACGTTCGGAAACGCTCCTGTGACGATCACGGCGGGCCTGTCGCCCACGGTGAAGTTCACGGAGTACGTGTTCGACAACGACGTGAACAGCCGCGGCCCCGGCATCGTCGCCACGGTCGACGGTTCGAACTTGCCCGTCATCGGCGCTTTCCGCCCGACGATCACGGCGACGTTCGGCACCACGAACAACTCCAACATCGGCGTTCCGGCGACCGTGAACGCTCCCATCACGCCCACCCCGGCGAGCGGCCCGACCACGTCGCCCGTCAACGTCGCGGCTGGCGCTGCCAACTACTTCGGCGTTCGCGCGGCGATCACGCCGATCGACACGCTGCGCCTCGGCATCAACTACGTCCAAGAAGGCTTCAACGCCAACGGCGGCGTCGTTCCGGGCACGGCCACGACGCTTCCCGTGCAACTCGGCTACCAAGGCGTTGCGGGCGCCACGGGCCGTACGGTCTTCGGCCTGAGCGCCAACGGTGGCCTCGCGGGCGTCAACATCGACAGCGAGTACGTCACGAGCCAGTTGAACGGCACGAGCCAAACCGATCAAGCGTTCTACGCTCGCGTTGGCACGACGATCGCCGGCATCTCGCTCGGTGCGAACTTCCGTAGCATCGACCCCGACTTCGCCAATGGCGGCGTCACGACGGGTAGCCCCACCAACGCTGGCTTGTCCACGGACGGCTTGCGTCCCGACTCGAACGGCGACGGCGTGTTCGGCGGCGCGGGCGACAACAACCAAGCGTTGTTCGGCGCCAACCAAACGGGCTTCGGCGTGCGCGCTGGCGTCACCATCGCTGGCATCGACCTGCGCGGCTACTTCGACCAATCCGCTCCCTACACCACCTTCGGCACCATCGGTACCACGAGCGGCGCCAACGGCACCGGCACGCGCTTCGGTGCGAGCCTCGCCACGACGCTCGGCCCCGTGACGGTGGGCGGCTACTTCGAAAGCCGCTCGGACAACGACGGCGTGGGCGTGGCTGCCGCGCAACGCTTCGGCGTCGGCGCGACCGTCGCCCTCCCGGCTGGCTTCCGCGCCTCGGCGGGCTACAACCAAGCGTCGGAAGGCGGCGTGCAAGTCGAAACGACGGGCTTCTTCGCCGGCGCCTCGGCCCTCGGCATCGACCGCAACATCGTCGTTCCGGCCGCCATCACGGCCGCCCTGCCGACGGTGCCCGCGTTCGCCGCGACGCCCCTCTCGGGCTTCGTGCCCGCTATCCCTGGCTCGAGCAACACGTTCTTCGGCGTGACGCTCCGTCACGACGGCACGGCGTCCGACGCGCTCATCCGCGGCCTCAACCTCGACTTCGGCTACCGCAGCCAATTCCGCGCGGCGACGGGCGGCTTCACCCGCACGGTCCTCAACGCGGGCGCCTCGTACAGCGGCAACCTCCTCGGTGCGACGCTCAACGCGGGCGGCGCTTACATCGCCGACAACTACGGCAGCGAGACCTCGGCGACGACCGACTCCAGCACGACCCTCATCGCCGCTGCTTCGCTCACCACGCCGACCTTCGACTTCATCTTCCGCCCGGCCCTCACGGCCGAAGTGCAAACGGCTTCGCGCGCCTTCCAAGCGCAAGCCTACACGGCCAGCTTGACGCGCACCGCCTTCGGCGTGACGCTCAACGACGTGTTCGGCCTCGCCAACACGACGGCCAGCGTTCAAGCGGCGAACCTCGACACGAACAACGTCATCTACAACGTGTTCACGTCGGGCGGCGCGGGTAGCTTCTCGCCGAGCGCCGCCGCTGGTGCCAACAACCTCCGCGGGATCTACACGAACCTCGCGATCGGTGGCGCCAACGTCTCGTACGGCCTCTTCACGCTCACGACGGACAGCGACGCCGCCGCGCCCCAAAGCACGACCGGCCAAGCGTTCCGCGTCAGCTACAACATCCCCCTCACGTTCTAAGCCTCAGCGCTTCGAACTTCGACTCCCCGCCTCGCGCGGGGAGTTTTCGTGTCTTTATAATTCGAGTCATGATCGCCGTATTCGGACATACCAACCCGGACACCGACGCCATCACCGCCGCGATGGTGTACGCGAACTTCTTGCGACGCACCGGAAAGGCGGCGGCGGCGTACCGCCTCGGAGAACTCAACAAGGAGACGGAGTTCGTCTTGCGCGCCGCGGGAGTCGAGGCGCCGCCTGTCTTGACGGACCTGCCTGGCGGTTCGACCGTCGCGCTCGTCGATCACAACGAGAGCGCCCAATCCGCGCCGAGCCTTGACGAGTCGAGCGTGAAGTTCGTCGTGGATCACCATAAGCTGGGTGACCTCAGCACGAACGAACCGATCTTCATGCGCTTCGAGCCGGTCGGGAGCACGGGCACGATCCTCACGAAGATGCACCGCGAGGCGAACCTCGCGATCCAACCGCTCGATGCACGCTTGATGCTGTCGGCCATTCTTTCGGACACCTTGCACTTTCGCAGCCCGACGACGACGCCCGAGGACCGCGAGGTGGTGTCGTACCTCGCGCAGATCGCCGACGTTGGTGATATCGGGGCCTACGCGGGCGAGATGTTCGCCGCGAAGAGTGATCTTGGTGACGTGCCCGCCGAGCGCCTCTTGAAGATGGACTACAAGGTGTTCGAGTTTGCCGGGAAGCCGTACGGATTGGGCGTTGTCGAGACGACCAACCCCGGCTACGTGATGGGGCGGGCGTCGGAGTTGCTCGCGGCGATGGACCGTGAGAAGGCCGAGGCGAACCTCGCGGGCGTGTTGCTGTCGGTCGTCGACATTCTCAACGAGACGAACAAGACGCTCGTGTTGAGCGCGACCGAAGAGAAGGTGTTGCGCGAAGCCTTCGGCGCTGGGATCGAAGGGCAAGTTGCAGACCTCGGGTCGCGCATTTCGCGCAAGAAGCAAGTTGTGCCGACGCTGGAGGCGTACTTCGGGTCTTGAGTCACGTCGATTGGTTGTTCTCCCGCCAACGCTTTGGCGTCACGCCGGGCTTGGGACGTGTTGGGGCGTTGCTGGATGCGCTCGGCTTGAGGCGACCGCCCTTCGACGTCATCCTCGTGGGAGGCACGAACGGCAAGGGCAGCACGAGCGCAACCCTGGCGAGCATTCTGACGGCATCGGGACGCCGGACGGGCTTGTTCACCTCTCCGCATCTCACGCGCTTCTCCGAGCGCTTCGTGGTGAATGGGACCGAACTGCCCGAGCTTGTCGTAGACGCGGCGCTCGGGGAGGTTCGGCCCCTCGCGGAGCAAGTGGGTGCGACGTTCTTCGAGATCGTGACGGCGCTCGGCGTGAAGCTGTTCGCCGACGCTCGTGTGGACGTCGCTGTCATGGAAGTCGGGCTGGGCGGACGACTGGACGCGACGAACGCGCTGGACCCTCTCGCGAGCGTCGTGACGAACGTCGGTTTGGACCACGTGGAGGTGCTCGGCTCGAGCGTGGAGGAGATCGCTCGCGAGAAGCGCGGAATTCTGCGCCCGCATCGGCTCGCCGTGACTGCCGTGACGGGAAGGCCCTTGGCCTTGCTCGAAGAGATGCGGGCAGACTTGTGGGCGCTCGGGCGGGAAGCGACGTTGGAGACGCGCTTCCTCGGGTGGGAAGGGTGGGACGTTCGCTTGCGTGATTCCTCGGGTGAGCTGGCCTTCGAGACGCCGCTGCTCGGCCTGCACGGGGCGAGCAATGCCGCGTTGGCTGCCCTGCTCGCGCGTCGGTTGGGCGTGGTGGACACGGCGATCGTTGCGGGCGCGCGGGCCACAAGGTGGTCCGGTCGGATGGAGCGGTTGCCGTGGCGGCGTGGTCACATGTTGCTCGATGGAGCACACAATGCCGATGGCGTGCGAGCGCTGGTCAGCGCGCTACGGCGTCTGGGCGTGGAGCGCGTCCCGGTCGTGTTCGGTGTGGCGAGGGACAAGGACATCCGCGAACTTGCTCGCGCCTTGCAGGAAATCGCCTCGGAAGTGATCGTGACGCGGGCTCTGCTCTCGCCCAGGTCGGCCGATCCCGAGGAACTCGCGCGTCTTTTCTCGGTGCCCGTGAAGGTCGCTTCGACGCCCGCCGAAGCGCTCGCACGGCTTCCCGACGTCCCGGACGGGCTCGCCGTCGTGGCAGGAAGTCTCTACCTGCTGGGCGAAGTCCGGCCCCTCGTCTTGGGCGAGTCGGGCGAGGCGCGCGAGCGTTGGCAGTGAAGCGCCGAGCTGAGAACGCGAGGACCGTGATTCGGGAATCGTTGGTACGCTGAAGGGCATGACTTCAATCGACGAGCTGAAGACGCTGTTGGGTGTCGTGAGCGATTTGAACGCGGCCAACGGACTGTTGTCGTGGGAGCAGGAGACCATGATGCCGCCCGCCGCCGCGCGCGTTCGCGGCCTACAGATTGCGACGCTGGCCAGCGTCGCGCACGAGAAGTTCACGTCTGAACGCATCGAGCAACTGCTGGCCGCACTCGAAGGCGCCAACCCCGGAGGCGACGACGCGGCGCTCGTGCGCGCGACGCGCCGTGACTACGACCGGGCCACGAAGCTTCCCGTCGAGTTCGTCGAGGAGCGTGCGCGGACGCAGAACGAGGCGCACCACGCTTGGATCGAGGCGCGCGCGAAGAGCGACTTCAAGACGTTCGCGCCTTATCTCGCGAAGATGTTCGACCTCGCTCGGCGTTACGCGGATTTCGTGGGGTACGAGGCGCATCCGTACGACGCGTTGCTGGACGACTACGAGCCGGGCGCGCGCGCCGAGGAAATCCGTCGCGTCTTCGGTCAACTGCGCGAAGAGACCCTACCGTTGCTGAGGGCGATCGTGGCAGCGGGTGACGCGACGGATTACGACGTGCTGACCCGTGACTTCCCGATCGATCTTCAGCGGACGTTCGCCCTCGAAGTCGCGCGCGACTTCGGTCTCGACCCGGAGTTCTCGCGACTCGACGTGAGCGCGCACCCGTTTCAGACGAACTTCAGCCGTGACGACATTCGCATCACGTCGCGCTTCGACGCTCGGTACTTTCCGATGAGCTTGTTCGGAACGTGGCACGAGACGGGCCACGCCATGTACGAGCGCGGCGTGTCGGCGGCCTTCGAGCGAACGCCGCTTTCGAGCGGAGCGAGCCTCGGCGTGCACGAAAGTCAGTCTCGATTGTTCGAGAATCTCGTGGGACGCTCGCGCGCCTTTTGGGAAGTTTATTTCCCGCGTTTTCAAGAGCTTTTTCCCGAACAGCTCGCCGACCAGACGGGCGAAAGCATCTACAAGGCCGTGAACCGCGTGCAGCCGAGCCTCATTCGCGTGGAGGCGGACGAGGTGACGTACAACTTCCATATCATGCTGCGCTTCGAGCTCGAGCTCGACCTGCTCGAAGGACGGCTCGCGGTGGCCGATTTGCCCGAGGCGTGGAACGCGAAGATGGCCGAGTACTTGGGAGTCACGTCGCCGAACGACGCGGATGGCGTCTTGCAGGACATCCACTGGTCGTCCGGGCTCATCGGGTACTTTCCGACGTACAGCCTCGGCAACTTGCTGAGCGTGCAACTGCTCGAGGCAGCCAAGAGCGCCGATTCTGCTGTTGCCGAAGGCTTGCGCGCGGGCCGCTTCGCGCCGCTACTGTCGTGGCTGCGCGAGAACGTGCACCGCTTCGGTCGCTCGCTGCTGCCGCGCGAAATCACCGAGCGCGCGACGGGCAAACCGCTGGAGGCGGGAGCGTACGTGCAGTATCTCAAGTCGAAGTACGCCGACATCTACGGCTTGAACTCGTGAGATGAACGAGGCGCGGGACCACCCCGTTTCAGGTGGTCCCGCCTCGTAGGTGTGCTCAAACAGCTTGGCGACGTTCGGCGTGCGCGATAAGGTAGGCGCGGGTGGCGTCGAGCCAGGCACGTGCGAGGCCGCTGTGCGGATGTTGGCGAGCTTGGAGGGCGCTTGCGGTGCGGTCGAGGTGCCGTTCGACTTGCCGCAGGGCAAGCGAGCCGCCTTCGTTTTCGACCTCGATCAAGGTGTTCATCACGAGCGTCGGATGGACTTTACCGACTTTGATGGTGTGAGCGATCGTCTCCAATGCGCGCATAACTCTCCTCCTCAGAAAACCCTTAATGTATTCTGATCTTAACGTACTCATTCGCCAATTGCAATAGAGCGACCCCTTATTCTGTCTTGACCAGATCGCAGAGCAGTGTTACACTCCGACTAACGGTGGGCCATTCTGTCAAGACCCAACCCGATCGGCGCCGCCCCAAGGGACGACGTCGCAGCCAGGAGGTGGCCATGAAATTGCACGAACGATTGCGCGAACTTCGCAGCGAGCGCGGGCTGCGGCTCAAAGACGTCGCCGAGATGGCGGGCATCAGCGTTCCGTATCTTAGTGACCTCGAGCGCGGACGCACGAACCCCAGTCTCGAAACGCTTCAAACGCTTGCCGGCGCGTACAGCATCACCGTTCACGATCTGCTCGAAGGCGTCGAGTTCTACGGCAGTCCCACGACGGGCGCCTTGCCCAAGGGGCTCTCGGACCTCGTGAACGACCCCGTCCTCGGTGTTCAGATCACGCCCGACTGGGTACAGACCCTCGCACGCATCGAGTTGCGCGGCAAGCGCCCGCGCGACAAAGGTGACTGGTACGAGATTTATCTGCACCTCAAGCGCATTCTCGACTGAATCATCAGATCTCACGTTTCGAAGAGTCCGGCATGTTGCATACTGCTGGGCTCTTCGTCGCTATAGTGGTGAGAAGCTTATGAAGAAGATTGTTCGTTTCACCCTGCTCGGACTCGGCCTCCTCGTTCTCGGCGCTTGCGCCCCCGCTCCTGCCGGCTCCGGCATCTCCTCCCCGATCGCCGCCTCGGCTCTGCAAACTGTCACCGTTCGCCCCGGCCAGAACCTTTTCGTCTCCACTCTTCTCAATCCCACTTATCTCGGAATCGACGACAGCCAAATCGACGCGACCGTGCCCGTCAATTGGGAGCGTCGCGACGTCAACAACAACGTTCAGAGCATCGAGACCCCCATCGACTGGATCCTTCTCGGAGAACCCGACGTTCCCGCCGGATGGAGCATCAGCCTCGCGAAGGCCGAACTCGTCCGCCAGATCCTATCGACGCGTGAAGACCGCGCGCGCGGTGAAACGTCCATCCGTTACCGCGATCAAGTTCGCCTCGTGTACAACGTCAAAGTTCCGCAAAACGCCCCCGAGGACGTGTACAATCTGAGCTTCAAGCTGCGCGCCCTCCCCAAGGAAGCGCAGCCGGCGATTTTGATCGTCAACGTCGAAAAGAACGCGAAGTAAGCTTCACATAATACGCTTGCCGAGCAAGCTTTCCGCCATGCCCACCATCAGGTGGGCTGTTTGGTTTTGAGCGTCGAGAATCGGATTGACTTCCACGATGTCCATGCTCGTCACGCGCCCGCTTTCGGAAAGCAACTCCATCAGCAGATGTGCTTCGCGGTAAGTGAGACCTCCGGGTACCGGCGTGCCGACTCCCGGAGCGAACGAGGGATCGAGGGCGTCCGCATCGAACGACACGTGCACGCGCTTCAAGTCCGAGAAGCGCTCCAACGTCTCCTCGGTGATGCGCGTCATGCCGAGCTGATCGACTTCCTTCATGGTGTACACGGTGATGCCGTGCTCGCGCACGAGGTCACGCTCGCGGCGATCCACGCTGCGAATGCCGATCATGACGATGTCCTCGGGCCGCATGCGCCAACCGCCGCCGATGGACGAGAGGTGCTCGTCGCCCAAGCCGACGAGATGTGCGACGGGCATGCCGTGGATGTTGCCGCTGGGACTGCTGCTCGGCGTGTTGAAATCCGTGTGCGCATCCACCCAGATCAAGCCCGCGCGCTCGCCACGGGCCGCGCCGGGCACCGTGCCCATGCTGATCGAATGGTCGCCGCCGAGTGAAATGGGGAAGACGTCGCTCGGCAAATCCAAAAGCCGCTGACACGTGCTCGAGCACGCCGAGAGAATCGCGTCGAGGAAGATCAAACCCTGATTCTGATGCTTGTCGAGGGTCTCGGGAATCGGAACGGTCACGTCTCCCAAATCGCGCACGACATGCCCCACGTCGCGCAGGGCAGCGGCGAGGCGCGCGTTGCGCAAAGCGCTGGGACCCATGTCAACTCCGCGACGGCCCGCGCCGAGATCCATCGGAACGCCGAGGATGGCAATATTCATGAAAGCCACTCTAGCAAGGCGCGCTCGGTATGCCTCACGGCGAGAAAAAGCACGGCGTCCGCTCGTCGCACATCCTGGAAAACACTGTTGGAGACGAACGCTAGGAAAGAGCGCGTGTATGAAGATGCGACTTCCAATCGAGACGCGCGCCTCCATAGACCCCCTCGTCAAGCCTTAAGATACGGAGATGACGAACGAAGCCCCTATTCTCAATGTCGCGCGATTGCTGCGCTCTCAAGGAGACGTCGAAGTCTCCGGCGAGCTGAGCGAGCTGCGCTACGAACAAGGCGGTGAGGAGCGCGTCCTGCGCTTCGCCGAGCCTGCCAAATTCCAACTGTCCGCCAACACCCTCGGCGGAGACGACATGTGGCTCTCGGGGCGCTTCCGCCCCACGTTGGTGCTGGAGTGCGGCCGTTGCTTGCGGCCGGTCGAGACGCCCGTAGGCGTCAAGGTCGGCACCCTGATGCGCTATGACCCCAGCGTCACCGAGCCGCACCTCGACGAGGGGGAGAGCGGTGAGGAAGTCTTCTTGTTCGGCGATACGAACGTCGACCTCAGCGCCCTGCTCGCCGAAAGCACCCTGGTCGAGGCGCCCGCCGTCGTGCTGCACGACCCGAATTGCAAAGGATTGTGCCAAGTGTGCGGCACGGACCTCAACGACTCGACGTGCGCCCACGAGGCCGTCGTACCCATCGAAGCGCCCGGTCAGGCGCACGAATTGCACCTCGAAGAAGACTCGCCGTTCGCGAAGTTGCGCGGCCTCGAACTTCCCGACGAGTGACGTTGACCTCCACTGCCCGCCGGACGAACGTCCGGCGGGTTTCGCGTTCCGGGACCTCCTCGTTCCACTACACTCGGGCCATGACCGAGTCGACGCCTCCCGACCCCCCGATCCTCACGCACTTCCGCGACGGCGAACCGCGCATGGTGGACGTCACCGACAAGGCTCCCACCGTGAGAAGCGCGACCGCCGAAGCCTGGGTACGCCTGCCGCCCGAGGCGAGGCGAGCTTTGGAAAGCGGCACGAATCCGAAGGGCGATCCTCTCGGCGTCGCGCGTCTCGCGGCCATCACGGGCGCGAAGCGCACCTCCGACCTCGTGCTGCTGTGTCATCCCTTGCCGATTTCCGGCGTGGACGTCGACGTGACGCTGAACGAGGAAGGCGTGCATGTTGTCGCCACGGTGCGCACGACGGGACGTACGGGCGTCGAGATGGAAGCCCTCACGGCGGTCACGGCGGCCGCCCTCAACGTCTACGACATGCTGAAGGCGGCCAGCAAGGCCATCGAGATCGACTCGGTGCGTTTGTTGTCGAAGAGTGGCGGCAAAAGCGGGGACTTCGTCCGAGCGCCCTAGCTCGGCTCCCGACTGAAGTCTTCCTCGCATCGGAGGACGGGAGGCCCGTTAGACTGAGCGGGTGAAGGTCGCTTTGCTCGATACCCTCGGCTCCCGCTACTTGCGGTTCTGGGAGCCTTACCTCGCCGACCTCGGCGTGGACGTCGCTCGGCCGACGCTGCCGAAGCGCGACGCTTATGAACTCGGACGTGAATCGCTGCCCGGAGAGGCGCCGCCCGTTCAACTCGCCTTGGGGCGCATTCTCGAACTCTCGCAGGCATCCCGTGCGGACGCCGTGCTGATGCCCGAACGCACGAGCGTCGCGGGCGATCCGTGGGGCGCCGCCTTCGCCGACGTCTTGTCGCGGCGCGTCAGCAGCCTTCCCGCCCTGCTGCCCGTTCCCGCGAGCGGAGACGCCGCCGCGTCGGCCGCGACGGAACTCGGCGTGCGCCTCACGGGCAATCCGGGACTCGTGCGCCGCGCCCTCGACCGGCGCCGTCCGCTGCTGACGCCACCACGCGAAACCATGCCGAACCTGACCGCGGCGAGTCGCCACACCCTCGCCGTGATCGGCCCGGAAGACCTGTTGGGCGAGCCTTTCTTGCTGGGCACGCTGCCCGCCGAGTTGGAGGCCCTCTCGATTCACGCGGTGTTCTCGACGCAAGTTCCCCGCGACATCCTGGCCGAACGCGGCTTGCGCGCGGGCGGCGCGACGCCTGCCGAGCGCGAGTTCGTCGGAGCTTTCCAAACCCTGGAAGGCAAGGGCCCGGTGCGCGGCTCCATTCTCGCCGTGCCCACGTCCGCCGCCGCTTACCGCACGTTCGCCGAGAAGGTCGCCAAGACGGCCCACAAGCCCGTCCTCGTGTTGGACGTGTCACCCGACCGTGACGACTGGAGCGAGGTGCGCGCCTTCGTGAACCGAGTGGCGCTCGGGGCGAGCAGTCGCTCGGCCACGAAAGGAGACGATTGATGCTGCGCTCCTTTTGGCGCTGGCTGACGGAACCCGACCCCACGCCCGGCTTCAACCTGGGCAAAATCGGAAAGCTGGCCCTCAAAGCCTTCTTGTTCGCCACGGCGCTGTCCCTGCTGCAGGTTCTGCTGCTGTCGCTGGGCTTGCGGTTCGTGGGTACGTGGTGGGGAACGTTGCTTTTGTTCTTGCTGCTTTACATCCCGTTCGCCCGCTACTTCGTCAACGACTTCACGCCGCCCGTCCGAGCCGTCACCACGGGCAAGGGCGGCAAGTCGAGCGTGCGCAAAGCGCAGAAGCGCAAGAAGTACGCGGGCGTCAAGAAGGGCGGACCGAGATTCTGAGCTTGCCCTCCCCGCGCTTTGTCGTGCTATACTCTGGCCTGTTGCCTCGTTGCCGTTCAGTGTGACGAGAGGCCCCCCGAGGTAAAGATCATGGCGAAGCATCCCGTACCGAAGAAGAAGACGAGCAAGAGCAAGCGCGACATGCGTCGCAGCCACCACGCGCTCGTCGCCCCCAACCTCGTCGAGTGCCCGCAGTGCCACAGCAAAAAGCTGCAGCACCACGTTTGCACCAGCTGCGGCTACTACGAAGGCCGTCAAGTCCTCAGCGTCTAAATTCCGCTGCTCGAAAGCGCTCCGCGACTCGCGGAGCGCTTCGCGTTGGCTCTTGGTCGGCGCGGCTACACTGCCTGCATGTCCACGCCGATCATTCTCGACTGCGATCCGGGTCATGACGACGCCGTTGCCCTGCTGCTCGCCCTCGCCAGCTCCGAATTGAGCGTGCTGGGAGTCACCGTCACGCACGGCAACGTCGAATTGGAGCGAACTCTCGCAAACACGCTCGCCCTACGCGAGTTCGCCGGGTCGGACGTGCCCGTGTACGGCGGGGCGGCGCGGCCACTCGTGCGCGCGCCTCTCACCGCGACGCACGTCCACGGTGCCAGCGGCGTCGGGAACGTCGTCCTGCCACGTCCCACTCGGGGCGCGGAGCGCGAACGCGCCGCCGAGTTCATCGTTCGGACGGCCTTGGAGCGCCCGGGGGAAGTGACGCTCGTCGCGATCGGCCCGTTGACGAACGTCGCGTTGGCGCTGCGGCTCGAACCTCGACTCGCCGCCTTCCTGAAAGGAATCGTCTTCATGGGCGGCAGCTTGTCGCACGGTAACACCACGCCCGCCGCCGAGTTCAACTTTCACGCCGACCCGCACGCGGCGCGCATCGTCTTGGAGTCGGGCGCGCGGATCACGATGTTTGGGCTCGACGCCACGCGGCAAGTGCCCATCACCCGCGCGCACGTCGAACGCTTCGAAAGGGCCGCGTCGCCATCGGCGAAGCTGTGCGGCGCCCTCCTGGACGACGCCCTCTCGCGTTTGGAAGCGCGTGGGCGCTCGGTAGGAGCGCTGCACGATCCGTGCACCGTCGCGTTTCTCGTCGATCCGGGCCTGTTCGAGACGCGCGAGTTGTTCGTGAGTGTCGACGTGAGCGAGGGCGACAATTTCGGGCGCTCCACCGCCGACTTCACGAGCGCGACGAGTCAAACGCCGAACGTCCGCGCCGCCGTGACGGCGCGCGCGGACGAATTCTACGATTTGTTGTTCGAACGCCTGAGCAACTTTCCGGCGTGAGGCGCCTTCAGTCGCTCGCCTGCACGACGGGAGACGCGCTGGGCTTGGGACGCCCGAAGCGTTTGAACGCCAGGGCGGGCTTCTCGACGGCGTACCACAGCAGCACGGCCAAGGTCAGCACGATCGGGAAGCTCACGACGAAGTTGCCGACCATGCCGAGGCGCGGCAACGCGCCCTGCACGACTTGCTGCACGAACAAGCCCATGAGGTACAAGCCGTAGCTGAAATCGCCACGCTTTCCGAAGCTGCGCAAGTTCAGCCAAGGCGCGAACGCCAAGTACAAAGTCAGGTACGTTCCGAACAGCGAGAACGCGAGCTTCATTCCCCCGACGAACGTGAACAGCGTCAGACCCGCGAAGGCGAGCAGGGCGAGCGAGCCGCGCCACGGAATGCGGTCGCGGTACAGGTAGGCCACGGCGCCCGCCAGGAAGTAACGCGGGAGGTCGAACCAGCCGTTGTGCGTGCCCGGCCACCCGAGCGCGAACAGCGCGGAGACGAGCAGGAAGAGCACGAGGACCGTGTCGCGCCGCCACACTTTGAAAAAGCCCAAGGAGGCGATCAGCACGTAGCAACCGATTTCGTAGCGCAGCGTCCAGAAGTTGTCGGACACGCCGCTCGACGGTTGATTCTGAAAGACGCCCGGCAAGTGGTTGTCGACGAAAGGCAAGACGATATTGGCGAGGTAAGCCCAGGCGCTCGAATTCGAGAAGTATGACGGGTCCGTCGACAGCAGTCGCCCCACGAGAAAGATGCCGAGCACCACGACGATCAAGGCCGGGTAGATTCGCAGAGCACGTGCCTGGAAAAAGGCGAGGATTCCTCGGCGACGTTCCCACGACATCGTGATGAGGTATCCGCTGATGACGAAGAACATCCCGACGCCGATCCAGCCGATCGTCATCTGCCCGTTCGACAAGCGGTAAAGGGGATCGGCCCACAGCGTGCCCGTCGGTACGAAGGTCGCGTGAGACACGAAGACCAGCAAAGCACCGAGAAATCGCAGGGCATCGAAGTTGTTGTCCCGCGCAAAATTGTCCTGCGTCGCGCTCACTCTTGCCTCCTCGCACGGCGAATATGCTCGTCCCGACGTGCTCGTACAGACAAGATTAGAAGGGCGGAGCGGGGTGAGCCGTGCCATTCGTGCCAGTTTGAAGCCCTCCTCAACGTCGCGTGATGACCAAGTTCATCTTGTGGGCTCAACCGTTTCGCGGCTCGTCGGGCAACGTGAAGTGCACGGTCGCTCCGCCCTCGGGCAAGTTCTCTGCCCACACGATGCCGCCGTGCTTCACGACGATTCGCCGCACCGTGGCGAGGCCCACGCCGAGCGAGGAACTCGGCAAGTCACCGTTCGCGCTCGACAGGGCGTCGAGGTGCGCCGTCGGGAAGCCGACGCCGTTGTCGTTCACCGACACGTGCCACGTGTCGTCTCGGCGCTCGGCTCCGACTTCGATCAAGGCGACGGAGCGTGTCTCCGTGAACTTCAAGGCGTTCGACAGCAGCGCCGCGAACACTTGACGAAGCAACGTCGCGTCGCCGCGCACGGTCGGCAAGTCACGAAACGTCCACGCGACCGAGCGACTGCCCACGAGCGGCGCGAGATCGGCGCGAACGTCCACCGCGAGCCGCCCGAGTGGAACGTTCGTGCGCTGCAAGGAGTCTTGGCCGCTCGTCACGAAGGTCGCGAGGGCCGTGAGGAGGTGCGTGGCCCGCTCGCTCTCGGCGCGCACGTACTCCAAGTACCGCGCTTCTCGCTCGGGCAGCTCGTCGCCGACGCGGCGCACGACCAATTCCGTGAACGAGCGGATGCGGCGCACGGGCGGCAGAAGGTCGCGCGTGACGGCGTCGGCGTAGGCGCGCATCTCCGCCGCCTGCGTCGCCACGGCTTTCGTACGCGCGGCGATGGTGTCCTCCATGGCGTCGTGCAGCAAGCCGCGAGCGAGCGCGAGGGCCGCGAGGCGAGCGAGGGTCTCCACGAAGGCGCGGTCCGACTCGGTCAACTTCGTGGACGCCGGAAACGTCAGTTGCCACGCGCCCATCGCATCGCTGCTCGTCACGAGCGGCACGACGACGTGAAAAGCAGGTCGGCGCGCGATCTCGTCGTTCGCCAAGTTCGGGTAGCGCGTCGCCACCTCCTCGTGGGCCAGGTACACGCCCATCCGTTCGCGAAGCGCGTCGGTCAGCGGGGACGGCTCGGCAGGACGGGAATGCTCGAAGAGGGACGCGACGTCGTCCGGATATCCGTACTGGCCCAGCAGGCGCACGCTTCCGTCCGGAAGAGCGCGGAGCACCGCGCCTGCTTCGGCGAGCGTGGCAGGCAGGGCCGCCGCGAGCAGGACGTCCACGATCTCGGCGGTCGTCGCCGCGCCCGCGAGCGCTTCCGTGACGGCGCCAAGACGGTGGGCGCGCTCCTCCGTGCTCTTCTGCTCGTGAATGTCGCGAACTCGCAGCAGTACCCCGTTAGTTGTGGGGTACGCGGCGACATCCAACCAGCGGCCCGAGACGCGGTCACGGCCCTCGAACGAACGGGGCGCGCCGCTTCGCGCGGCTTCGCGCACCGCGATCTCGATCGGGGACGAGGCGGCTTCCGGCACGACGTCCCACAAGGAACGCCCCGTCAAGTCGTTCGGGTCGAGTCCGAGAAAGTCGGCGCCTTCCGCGTTGACGTAGGTGATTCGCTCGGCGGCGTCGAGGTGCACGATGACCTCACGCACTGCTTCCAGCAAGGCGCGAGGATCGGGGACCATACCTTTATCTTAATAGATCTTGAACAACCCGAAGAATCAGGCGTCGAACGTGAGCCGCCACCCCTCGCCCTTGAGTTGCTCGCGCGCGCCCACGTACGAGGGCATGAGGGCGGCGACATGCCGCCAGAACCGAGGCGAGTGGTTGAGCTCTCGCAAGTGCGCGACTTCGTGCGCGCACAAGTACACGGCGAGGCGCGACGTGCCCAGCAGGATGCGTGGATTGAAACGAAGCACGCCCGAGGCGGTGCAACTGCCCCAGCGAGTCTTGGCGTGCGTGAGCTTGATGGCTCGCACCGTCACGCCGAGACGCGCGGCCATCTCGTGGGCGAGCGGCGTGAAGAACGCGATCGTTTCACGTTCGTACCATGCTCGCACCGCGTCCTTCGTGCCCTCGCAGGGCGCTTCGAGCACGGGGCCGACCCGTTGAGCGTCGCGGCGGCTCGTGAGGCGCAATGTCAACGTCTCGTCGAGGTAAGGAAGCCGCTCGCCGTCGGTGAAGGTGTAGCTCGGCGGAGTGCGCGCGGCGAAGTGACGGCGCGTCTTCTCGATCCAATCCTGCTTGCTTCGGGCCCACCGAAGCAACTCCTCCTCGGCGATGCCGTACGGAGCGTGCAGTGTCACGCCGTCGCGCGTGACGCGAAGTGCGATGGTACGGCGCTTTTGTGAGCGACGGATCGTGACGACCATACCGTTAGAATAGCAGTCGAGAAATGTGCGCAGCTCGTTACGCCGATGACAGAAGGAAGCGCTAGACTCGCGTCATGACGTCCGCCGCCCTGCGCTTCGACCGGGGAACCCTCGTGCTCGCCGAGGCTCCGGACGGTCAGCGCTGGAAGGACTTCGCAACCTGGGACGAGCGCGCCCATCGTTACCGCCTGCCCGCGTACCGCTACCGTGACTTTCTCGAAGCTCTGCGCGCGGAAGGAACCTTTGTGCGCGACGAAGCGCGCGCCTTTCAAAACCTGGAACTCAAGACCGCGCGCAACTTGGCGCCGTATCCGCATCAACAAGAAGCCCTGAGCGCGTGGAAGCGCGCGGGACGGCGCGGACTCGTCGTCCTGCCGACAGGCGCGGGCAAGACGTACCTCGCCGAACTCGCTTTGCACGCCACCCCGAGGTCGTGCCTCATCGTCGTGCCCACCCTCGACCTCATGCATCAATGGTACGCGGGCTTGCGGGCCGCGTACCCCGACGCGGCCCTCGGCCTGCTCGGCGGCGGATCGAAAGACGAGACCCCCCTGCTGATCGCCACGTACGACTCGGCCGCCATTCACGCCGAGCGCCTCGGGGATCGTTACGGCCTCGTCGTGTTCGACGAAGTTCACCATCTGGGCGGCGATTTCACGCGCGTCATCGCAGAGTACTCCATCGCTCCCTACCGCCTCGGCCTCACCGCGACGCCGCCCGGCGGCCAGCGAATGCATGACCTCACGGATCTCGTCGGGCCGCTCGTGTATTCCAAGCGGCCCGAGGAACTCGCCGGGGGCGCCCTCGCCTCGTACCGTGAAGTTCACATTCTCGTGCGCCTCTCAGATTCTGAGCGCGAACGCTACGACCGCGCCATGAGCAAACGCAACGCTTTCCTAGCTCGCGAGCGTCTCGACATCTCGCACCTCGAAGGCTGGCGGCAGTTCGTGCGCATGTCGGGACGCGGTGAGGGACGAAACGCGATGCTCGCGCACCGCGAAGCTCGCTCGCTCGCCTTCGGCACCGACGGCAAGCTGCGCGTTCTCGAGGAACTCCTCGCGCGACATGCCGACGAGCGCGTGTTGATCTTCACGAATGACAACGCCACCGTCTACCGCGTTTCGCGCGAGTTTCTGCTGCCCGCCCTCACCCACCAGACGCCCGTCAAGGAACGTGTCGCCCTCCTCGACGCATTTCGGCGAGGCGATTACCGCGTTCTCGTCACGAGCCGCGTTCTCAACGAAGGCGTTGACGTGCCCGAGGCGAGCGTGGCGATCGTCTTGTCCGGCACGGGCGAAGAACGCGAGCACACCCAGCGCCTCGGACGCATCTTGCGCCGCGCCGAAGGCAAGCAAGCCGTCTTGTACGAAGTGGTCACCGAAGGCACCACCGAAGAAGGCGTTTCCCGCCGCAGACGCGGCGAGTTCGAACGCGAAGCCGGGCCGCCCGTCGCGTACCTCGACGACATTCCCACCGCCGTGAACTGGGAGGAGTTGTGAGGGCCACATTCACCTTCGCTTGCCACCCTGCGTTCCGTGACGCACGACTCGCTGCCTGACCTCATGCTTCCGACCGAACTGCTGCTTTACCGCTACCGCGACGGGGAAGTCGTCCCGAAACGCTTGGCGCCGTCCTTTCACCTGTCGAAGCTCGCGCAGGATCTCATCGAGGTGTTCGACGCGAGCGTCGGAGGGCGCCGCGCCGAGATCACCGAGCGGGTGGCCGCCTTGGAGGGAGCCTCGATCGGCTTCAAGGTCGTGCGGGGACTCGCGCACATCCTCGCGACGGATTACTCGAAGTTCGAGGTGAAAGCTCCGCTGGAGCCCACCGTGCTGCGCTCGCGCGTGTTCGCGCTCTCGTCTCGCATGGCCGGCAAGATGGCGCGCGGCGCGATTCTCGCGCGGGTCGCCGCCGCCCTTTCCGAAGAGGGCGTGCCGCTTCGTCCTCAGGAAGTCGAGGATCACCTCTACGCGGACTTGCACGAAAATCACGTTCTCGTGGAGTTCGCGCCGCCCACACCCCAAGAACTTTTGCATCGATACAACCTCGCCCAAGTGCAAGGCATCTTGTACCGCGCGTACGCTTTGAGGATCACCGCGCACCGCAACGAGCCCGCGCGCTACAAGCAGTTGCTGCGATACCTGAAACTGTTCGGATTGATGGTCCTCGTCGAGGGCGACGCGGACCACGGCTTCACCTTGACGCTCGACGGTCCGGCCAGCCTCTTTCGTCCGTCGACGCGCTACGGCCTCGCGATGGCGAAGCTGCTGCCCGCCTTGCTGCACGTCACGAAGTGGTCGCTCGTCGCCGACGTGAGGCCGCGCGCCGATTGGGAGGACGTGCCGGAAAGCGCGACCTTCGCGCTCGACTCGGAGTGCGGACTTGTAAGCCACTACCCCGTGGACGCCGAGTTCGACTCGATGATCGAGGAGGCGTTCGCGGCGCGCTGGGCGAAAACGAAGACTTCGTGGACGTTGGAGCGGGAGGTGGACCTCGTTCCCGTTCCGGGCAGCGTCATCGTGCCCGACTTTCGCCTCGTTCACCCCGACGGGCGAAGCGTGCTGCTGGAAATCGTGGGATACTGGCGCCCCGAGTACTTGCGCAAGAAATTCAGGTCCGTCGCCGCCTCGGGTCGCACGGACCTCGTGCTTGCCGTGTCCGAGCGCCTCAACCTCGACGCGGCGGGCGTGAACCCTACGGACTTGCCGAGCGGAATTCGTCTCGTGACGTTCAAGGGGCGGCTCGAACCGAAGGCCGTGCTCGAAGCGTTGGAAGCGTCGCCCGCTTGAAGATCAGATGGCCGGCTTCGCGGACACGCTCGGGAGCCGAGCAATGCTCAGCCAAAAAGCCTCGAAGGTGTGCATCATGATGCTGAACGCGCCGAAGTCGACGGGTTTGGTGATGTACGCGTTCGCGTGAAGCTCGTAGCTGCGCTCCACGTCCCGCTCGGCCGCCGACGTCGTCAACATGATGACGGGAATGTGACGCAACTGCGGATCGTTCTTGAGGGTCGCCAGGAACTCCAAGCCGCTCATGCGCGGCATGTTGATGTCGAGCAAGATCACGTCGGGAGTCGGGGATTCCTCGTACGAACCTTCGCGGCGCAGGAACGACAAAGCTTCCACGCCGTCGCGCGCCACGTGCACCTCGTTCGGTACGCTCGCCTCCGCGAAGACTTCGCGTGTCAATACGACATCGGTGACGTTGTCTTCCACCAGCAGGATGTCGATGACACGAGGGTCGCTCACAGGACGTCCAGTCTAGCGTAACTCTCGAAACGAAGCGCCGATTTTTTTACACGGCTCAGCTCGGACGCGTCGAGATGTCGCTCGGATTGCCCGCGCGGATGTCCTCGGAAACGTACCCCTCGGGCGGCACGATCAGCAAGCGGTCGATGCGGCGCCCGTCCAAGTCCACGACTTCGAGCGTCCAACCATCCACCTCGATGCGCTCCCCGACGTTCGGAATGCTGCCCGTGTGCGACAGAACGTATCCTGCGAGGGTCGTGAACGCTTCCTCGTCGCCCGCGGGAAGCGCGAGGATCTCGCGCAAGTCGTGCATGGCAAGGGCGCCGTCCGCGAGAAACGACCCGTCGGGGCGGCGCACGAGCATCTCGGCTTCTTCGCGCTCGTCGCCGAAGACGCCCACGAGCTCCGAGATCAAGTCGTTCGCCGTCACCATCCCGGCGAGGTCGCCGTACTCGTCCACGACGAGCGCTTCGTACTGCTTGCTCTCGTTGAGTTGCATCAGCACGTCGTTCGCCCACGCGCTTTCCGGCACGTACAGCGGCTCGCGCATCGCCGACGCGACGGGCAGGTTCGGATCGAGGGCCACGGCAAGCAGATCGTCTCTGCGCAGCAAGCCGACGATGTTGTCGGGTCCGTTCGTGTACACCGGATAGCGCGAGTGCCCGAGGTGAAGCGCGTTCTCCAGCAAGGACGGCACCGGCTGGTCGAGGTCGAGCATCACGAGCTCCACGCGCGGCGTCATCACCTCGCGCACGCGGCGGTCGTTGAAGCGCAGCACTCGCTCGATGAGCTCGCTTTCGCCCGCTTCCAAAGAGCCGCTTTCCGTGGCTTGCTCTACGAGGGCGCGCACGTCCTCCTCGGTGACGTCTTGCTGCCGCTCGCCTCGTACGCCGACGAGACGCAGCAGCAGCGTCGCCGTGCGGTCGAGGACCCACACGATAGGGCGTGTCACGGCTTCCAAGAGCGCCATGAGGGGCGCGACGCGCATCGCGAGTCCCTCGGGATCGCGCAATGCCAGCCGCTTCGGAGCGAGCTCGCCCAACACGAGAGACACGAAGGTCACGAGGAGAACGATCAGCACATAGCTGACCGTGCCCGTCGCGCTTCCGAAGTACGGTCGGAGGCCCGGCTCGATGAACCGAACGAGGTTCTCGCCCGCGAAAATCGAGTTGATCGTCCCGATGAGCGTGATGCCGACTTGGACCGTGGCCAGCAGGGCGCCGGGCCGCTCGGAAAGATCGAGGGCGAGCTTCGCCGCGCGGTTGCCTTCCTCGGCGAGGCCTTCGAGGCGCGAGCGCCGCGCGGACACGAGCGCGAGTTCCGAGGACGCGAACAGGCCGTTGGCGAGCGTGAGCACGACGATGACCGCGATCACGAAGAGGGGCGAATCCACGGCCTCAGTGTACGCGAGGCCTCCACGGACGCAAGGCGAGCAAGGCCTTTCCGAAGGTCGTCTTGAGGTGCTCATCACCGTTTTTCCCGCTTGGAAAGGCGCTTTTTCAAGGAGGCTGTGACCGCCTTGTAGAACCCTTGAACGAAAGTTTCGCAAGCGCCATAAATCTGCTCGAACAAGCTTCAAATTGCGACCGTGTCGAGATTGACGCCATGATCGCGTCTTTACCCTGAGCGGCATGGAAGGCCGACAGTTCCACAACCGCATCGAATTCCGCGTCGTCGAAAACCAGACTTGGCACGGGCGCTCCATTCAGATTCTCATCGACGGACGCGACCTGACCGACCGCTTGCGCGAGTACGAGGTGTTCCTCGCGTGGCGAGAAGCGAACATGCATCAGGCGGGCCGATACGCCGGGGTGCCCGAGCATCACTGGCGGGCGTTCACGACGGCCCTGCTCGTGCAAGGCAACCAGGAAGGCATCGGAAGCTTGCTCGGCGCGCCCGGCAAGGTCATGGTGCTGACGTGCGAGTGTGGCGAAGCTTGCTGCTGGCCGATGTTCGCGCGCGTCACCCTCGGCAACGGCGTCGTCACCTGGGACGGATTCGAGCAGGTGTATCGGCCCAGTTGGGACTACTCGCGCTTCGGACCGTTCGTGTTCGAACCCGGCCAGTACCGCACGGCGATCATGAACCTCGTGCGCACCCTCCTGCCGACCGTGCAGGAACGCAAGAGCGCCTGACCGCCTAGAACATTCGTCGGCCTTCCCTTTCCGACGTTACGAGTTTCTTCACGGCTGCACCGCACGGTGTAGCCGTGATTTCTATTGTGGACGCACATGTTTGCGCCCAGCGTTATCCTCGAATCACCTCGCTTTGGTGACTTCGCATGCAACGCTTCGGAGAAGCTCCCGCCTACAGCACCCGCGCCGCCTTCCAGGCGAGCCTCGCCTGCCTCGCCGCCTCGTTGCCGCAAGGCGCCTTGAGCGTCTTCGCGCTGGACGTGAAGGGCGTCGGGGCTTGGTTCTTGCTGATCTTCACCGTCGGACTCTTCCTGCTCGGCACACTGCTGCTCGTTCGCTACTTCGAGGCGCGTGACGGCATGACCGACCTCGCGCCTCGCACGCGCCTGTACGACGTGCGTCACGAGCGCGTCGCGTACCTGCTCGGAATCGTCGTGACGAGCGCCTCGGTGCTGCTCGACGCTTGGTTCGCCTTGACCGTTCGCTGGGGCTGGTGGCACCTCCTGCCGCTCGCGCTCGCCGCGTGGGGTACTACGTTGTTCGTGCGCCTTTTGACGAGACGGGCGGGCTGAGCAGAGCGCGCCGAGACGCGTGGTACGCTCCGCTCGACATGCCCGATCTTCCGAATTGCCGCCTCGCCGGACCGCTCGTCATGGTAGACGTGCCGGGACCCGACCTCGACGATGACACCGCCGAACACTTGCGCCGCCACGGAATTCGCGCCGTGTGCCTTTTCGGCAAGAACATCCAAGACGAGTCGCAACTCGCGCGGCTCGTGACGGACTTGCGCGCCGTGATGGGCGAAGACGCCCTCATCGCCATCGATCAGGAAGGCGGCGGCGTCTTTCGAACGACCTTCCTGCCGTTCGCTCCGAGCGCCATGAGCCTCGGCGCGGCGAACGACGAGGACCTCGCGCGAAACGTCGGGCGGGCGGTCGCACGTCCGCTCGCCGCGCTCGGCATCAATTGGAACTTCGCGCCCGTCCTCGATCTCAACGTGAATGCGCTCAACCCCGTGATTGGCGACCGCGCCTTCGGCGCCGATCCAGAGCGCGTCGCTCGACTCGCCTCGGCTTGGCTCGAAGGCAGCTTGCAAGAGGGCGTGGCGGGGTGCGTGAAGCACTTTCCGGGACACGGCGACACCCACCTCGACAGCCACCTCGCCTTGCCCCGCGTGAGCAAAGCGCGCGACGTGCTCGACGACGTCGAACTCGCGCCGTTTCGCCGTGTCTTCTCGAGCGGTCGGGCGCCCGCCGTGATGACGGCGCACATCGTCTTCGAAGCGCTCGACGAGGCGTTGCCCGCCACCCTCTCGGGCGCGGTTCTCACCGAGCTCCTGCGCGACGAACTGGCGTTCGACGGCGTCGTCATCACCGACTCGATGGGCATGGCGGCGATCGACGCGAACTTCGGACGCGGTGAGGCGGGTGTCCTCGCCTTGCGAGCCGGGGCGGACATGGTGATGGCACTCGGGCGCCGAAGCGCGCAGGAAGCGACTTTGGAGGCGATTCAAAGCGCGTTGGAGCGCGGCGAAATCCAAGGCGTCGAGCGGCGCCTCGCCCGCCTGAACGCGCTCGCCGAACGCTTTCGCGCTTCTGGGCGGACATACCCCGACGAGCAGCGACGACGCGACGAGCAGTTGTTCGACGAGGCGTGGCGGCGCGGCTTGACCGCGGTGCGCGGTCCGACCCGCCCGAACCTCGGTGAGCGCGTCACCTTGATCGCCCTCGAAGGCGTCGATCGCTCGTTCGTGTCCGAGGCGGGCGTGCGCGGTGAAACGCTCGCGTCGTTCCTGCGTGACTTGTACGACCTCGACACCGTCTTCGTGCAAAATCCGGGCGACGTCGACTGGCCTGCCCTGCGCGCCTCGGGCCGCTTCCTGGCGCTCGCCACGACGTCTCGTCATCGTGCCGAAGGGTGGCGTTCGGCGACGCCGGATCTGCACTTGGCCTTGTGGAATCCTTACGCCGTGCTCGATGTGAACGCGCCCGCCATCGTGACGTACGGCTACCGCGCCGGAGCGCTTCGCGCCCTCGCCGCTTACTTGAAAGGGGAGATGGAGGCGCTCGGCACGGCCCCTGTAGACCTTCGTTAGCATCGTCTTCGTTCCAGACGTCGAAAATACCTCACACGCCTGTCTTCATCGTTCGCTAAAGTTTGGATGTACATGCATCCGTCCTCCTCGCCCGATTCCGACACGCCCGCACCTTCGACTCGGCCTTCTCGGCGACGCGTGTTCGCGAACGTCATTCTCGTCGTGCTGCTCGTCCTCGCGGGCCTGACCGCTTGGTCGGCGCCCGCCGTGCCGACCCTCACGAAATACGCGGCGCTGCCGAAGGCGCCCGAGACGACGCGGACCTTTCTCGTCGCCGGCGTCTCTCCGCGTTACGTCGGCTACCATCAGGCCGCCCCTGAGGACTACACCGGCCTCACCGATACCATCATGCTCGTGCAGCTGCGCGCGAACGAACCGACGATCCGGATGTTGAACGTGCCGCGCGACACCTGGGTCGAGTTGCCCGAACGCGGCATGAGCAAGATCAACGCCGCCTCGAACTTCGGTCCCGACGAACTCGTGAACGCCGTACGGAACTTGACGGGTGTGTCCGTCGACGGCTACGTCCTCTTGTCGCTCAACGCGTTACGGGAAGTGACCGACGCGGCGGGCGGCGTCACGGTGGACGTCAAGGAGCCGATGAAATACACGGACACCGCCGCCAAGCTTTACATCGATTTCCAACCCGGGCGTCAGCACCTCGACGGCCGACAAGCCGAAGCCTACTTGCGCTTCCGCTACGACCGCCTCGGCGATATCGGTCGCGTGGGGCGTCAGCAGGAATTCGTCGGCGCGCTGCAACGCCAACTTCTGAGTCCGCTCGGTTTGCTTCACGTGCCCAACGTCGTCGCCGCGCTCGGCTCGAACGTTCGGACGAGCTTGTCGCGCGAGGACGTCGCCGAAGTCTTCGGCGCGCTGTTGCGCCGACCGACGTTGGAGCCTCACCTGCTGCCCGGACACTTCGGCGGCATGGTATGGATTCCCGAGGACGACAAAATTCAAACGCTCGTGCATGACAAATTCGCGCTCGAAGCCGTGGCGGGCGATCCGCGCGCCCTCAAGATCGCGATCGTGAACGTGAGTGCGCCCGCCGGAAGTGCGCGCCGACTTCAAGAAAAGCTGCAAGGCTTGGGGTACGTCAACGTCACGATCGGCAACGGGGACGGCGATCGGAATCGTACGACGCTCCTGACGACGGACAAGAAGGCGGCCGAGCGCCTGCGCGACGACCTCGGTTACGGCCGCATCGTGCTCGGGGGCGTCGGCGAAGCGGGCGCGGATCTCACGATCCGGCTGGCCGCCGACTTTCCACAAAGTCAAAACTGAAGATCTCGTCGTGACGGTCCAGGAGGCGTTTACACTGCCGTCATGACGACTTCAGCACCCGCCGAACTTCCGTGGTGGCAGCGCGGCATCGTGTACCAAATCTATCCACGCTCCTTTCAAGACTCCAACGGGGACGGGGTAGGCGACTTGCGCGGCATCTCGGCGCGCCTCGACTACTTGCGGTCCTTGAACGTTGACGCGCTGTGGCTTTCGCCGATCTTCACCTCGCCGATGGCGGATTTCGGGTACGACGTCGCGAACTACGAGGACGTCGACGCGCTGTTCGGCAGCCTCGCCGACTTCGACGACCTCGTACGAGCGGCGCACGCCCAAGGTCTCAAGATCATGCTGGATCTCGTGCCGAATCACTCCAGCGATCAACATCCGTGGTTTCAGGAATCGCGTGCCAGCCGCGACAATTCCAAGCGCGACTGGTACGTCTGGCGTGACCCCGCGCCCGACGGCGGTCCACCGAACAACTGGCGCTCGTTCTTCGGCGGTCGGGCGTGGACGCTCGACGAGACGACCGGGCAGTACTACTTGCACCAGTTCCTGCCTCAGCAGCCCGAGTTGAACTGGGCGAATCCCGAGGTGCGCGCCGCCCTGCTGGACGCGATGCGCTTTTGGTTGCGGCGCGGCGTGGACGGCTTCCGGGTGGACGTCATCTGGCTCTTGGGCAAGCACGCGGAGTTCCTCGACGAACCGCTCAATCCCGAGTGGCAAGAAGGACACTTGGAGCACGGCATGCTGCAGCACGTGTACACGCAAGACCTGCCCGAGACGCACGGCTACATTCGAGAGATGCGCGCCGTCCTCGACGAGTTCTCGGCGCCCGGTCAGGAGCGCATGATGGTCGGCGAGATCTACTTGCCGCTCGAACGACTCGTGACGTACTACGGCAGTGAGGCAGGCGCCGAGTGCCACTTGCCCTTCAACTTCTTGCTCCTGACCATGAACGAGGTGACGGCGCGCGGCATCCGCGAACTCGTCACGCGCTATGACGCGGCTTGCCGTGAATTCGGCGGTTGGCCGAACTGGGTGCTGGGAAATCACGATCAGCACCGCTTCAAGTCGAAATTCGGCTTCGAGCGGTACCGAGTCATGCAGACGTTGCTGCTCACCTTGCGTGGCACACCCACGGTGTACTACGGCGACGAGATCGGGATGGAGAATGTCGAGATTCCGTTCGAGCGGATGCAGGACCCGGCGGGAATTCGTCAGCAGGACAACCCATTTGCGAGTCGTGATCCCGAACGTACACCGATGCAGTGGGACGCGTCACCGAACGCTGGCTTCAGCGAAGCGGAGCCGTGGTTGCCCTTGGGGGTGAATTACCGCGACGTGAACGTCGCCGCGCAGGAAGCAGATCCCTCGTCTGATCTGCACTTCTTTCGCGCCGTCACGAAGCTACGCCGAGACTTGCCCGAGTTGCACGCGGGCGACTTCGTGGACGTCGAGACGAACGCGGAGGACGTGTTCGCCTACGTCCGCGCGTCCGGCAGTCAACGAGTGCTCGTCGCCCTCAACTTCGGTGGGCAAGAAACTACGCTCGACTTCTCGTCGCATGCGTCGAGCGAGAAGCCCGAGGTGACCGTGTTGTTGTCGAGCGTGCCGAGGGCCGCGTCCACGCCCCTTTCGGCCGTCACGCTCGCGCCGTACCAAGCGCTGCTGCTGCGCCTGTCCTGACTTCACACTCGCCGTGACAGAATTTTGAAAGAGTTGTGAAGATAACCTGAGCCATGTTCCATTCCCGCGCCCGTGTGATCCTCGGCCTCAGCCTTCTCGCCGCCCTTTCGAGTGCCAGCGCCCAAAGAGCCGTCAAGGTAGCGACGATCAGCCCGCTCACGGGCTCCTTGGCTGCTCTCGGGCAGGACATCAAGCAAGGCGCGGAAGTGGCATTTCGTATGCATTCCGCCGCGTTGCGCGCCGCTGGCCTCAACGTCACGCTGCAGTCCTTCGACGACAACGGCAACGCGACGCGCGGCGTGAACGTCGCGCAGCAAATTCTGAGCGATTCGTCCTTTCTCGGCGTCGTCGGTCCCTTGAATTCCGGCGTGAGCTTGCGCGTCAGCGAGGTGCTTTCCAAGGGCAACATCGCCGTCATTTCCCCGACGAGCACGTCCGACACCCTCACGGAGCAGAAGTGGAACAACTTCTTCCGCGTCGTCGCTCCCGACCGAGCGCAAGCAGACGCGGCCAGCGCCTACATCGCCGACGTTCTCAAGCCGAAGTCGGTGTTCGTCGTGACGGACAACACCACGTACGGCAACAGCTTGACGCAGCAACTGCAAGGCAACCTCAAGGACAAGAACGTCCGAGTGGTGGCGTACGTCGGGGTTTCGGAGGACGCGGGGTACAAGGCCCTCGTCAACCGCGTCAAGGAGAGCGGCGCGGAACTCGTGTTCTTCGGAGGCACGCCAGACAAAGGCGGACCGTTCCTGAAGTTGCTGCGTGACGGCGGCGTCACCACCCGCTTCATGGGCGGCGACGCGCTCGACTCGGAAGTCTTGACGCGCACGGCGGGCGCGGCGGCGCGCGACACGCTCTTCACGACGGTGTTCGGTCCGGTGAGCGCCTTCGCCAACCGCTCGACCTTCGTCAACGCCTACGAAGCGGCCTTCAAGAAGGCGCCGTCGGGCATCGCCGCGTTTTCCTTCGACGCGATGAACGTGCTGCTCGACAGCCTGGAACGGGCCGCCAAGAACGGCGCTCCGACACGTGAAAGCGTCTTGGCCGCCGTTCGCACCACGAACTTCGACGCGAGCACCGCCCTCACCGGCCGTATCGCCTTCACGAAGACGGGCGAGCGCTCCAACTCCCCGCTCTTCCTGATTCGCGTATCCGACACGACCTTGACGTCGCGCGTGGAGCGCGTTTTGCGCTACACCGCCCGCTGACGCTTCGAAGTCTCCCGCGCTCCTTGCCGGTCAAGCGGTCTTGCCGACGTGAAATCACGTCGGCAAGACCGCTTTTGTCGCTTCTGCATATCCACGTCTCGAGGCGGGCGCGATTCAGGGCAAGGGCCAGCGAATCGCGCCCGCCTCGTCCGTGCGCCACACTCGGATTCCCGCCGCACGCAAGCGATTCAGCACGTCCGAGTTGGGGTGACCGTACGTGTTGCGTCCGACCGAGATGACGGCGTCACGCGGCCTCGTCTCGCTCAGAAGTGCCTCCGACGTCGAGAAGCGCGAACCGTGGTGAGCGACCTTCAGCAAATCCAAGCGTCCGAGGTTCAGACGAGATTCCACGCCGCTCGGCAAGTCGCCGAGGAAAGCCGCTCGGAAGGTTCCGACGTCCAAGCGGATCGCGACGCTGTTCTCGTTGTCCTCCTTCGAGAAGGGCCGCGCCGGCCACATCACGTCCAAGGCGGCGTTTCCCACCGTGATATGGTCGCCACGCGCCACAGCCCGCACGGGAACACGCCTCGTTTTCGCGGCGTGCAGCACCGCCGTCTCGATGGGCGCGTTCGTTCGGCGGCCCAGCCACACTTCCCCGACGGGCACTTCCGACAAGACGCTCGTCAAGCCCTCGACGTGGTCCGCGTCCGGATGTGTCAGCACGACGACGTCGAGGTCGAACACGCCGAGCGTCTTGAGGGCGGGGACGACCGTGCGCGCGCCGACGTCGAAGCTTCCTCTCGGGGTGCCGCCTCCGTCGATCAGCATCGTGAAGTCACCGAGCCGGATCAGGGTCGCGTCTCCCTGCCCGACGTCGAGGAACACGATTTCACGTGCTTGCCCTCCTGACTTTGCCGCCACCATCGTCACGAGGACACAAGCGAGGCACACGGCGCTCGCCGACCGCTCCCCGAGTCGCCGCCGCAACCACAACGTCACGCAGACGCCGAACAAGCCGTACGCGGCCCATCCCGCCGCCGAAATTTCTCCCCACGGCACGCTCGGCCAATGCCCGAAAAGGGTGACGAGCGCCAAGAGCAACTTCACGAGCGGACCGACCAGGAGGTTGATCGGTGCGGCGAGCGGCCCTGCCAGTCCCGCCATGAAGCCGAGCGGCACGAGGAGCGCCATGAGGGGCGCGGCGAGGAGATTGGCGGGCACGCTCGCAAGCGGCAGGGGAAGCGCGTGAAAGGTGTGGGCGACGATCGGCGCGGTCGAGATCTCGGCGAGCAACGTGCCCGCCAAGCCGACCTTCAACCACGTGGGCCACCTGCTCGGCAAGCGACCCTCTACACGCGGTACGAGCAGCAACGAGCCCGCCGCCAGGAAGGACAGCCGAAAGCCGACGTCGAATACCCACAGCGGCGACCACGCCAAGCTCACCAAGCCCGCGAGGCCAAGCGCCCCGAGCGCGTCGATTCGCCCTCTTCCTACCCACAGACCGATCAGGACGGCGCCGCCCTGCAACGTCGCGCGCAGCAGACTCGGAGACGGTCCGGCCAACCACACGTAGAACGCGAGGGCCAGCAGCAAGACCGGGTAGCGCGCGAGCTTCAAGGGAGTCTTTGCCAGGAGGAACGACAAGGCCGTCACGATGAGGGCGACGTTCTGGCCCGACAAGGCCATGAGGTGCGACAAGCCCGCGTGCGCGAACGCGTTGTTGGCGGCGCGCGCCCCCAGCGTCCGCGTGTTCAACTCGTCCTTGTCGCCGAGCTCGACGGCTTCCATGAAGTCTGCCTCGAGCGGCGACAACCCGAGGCGCACGCCGCCCCGAAACCAAGTGCGAGCGTCTCGCCTCGGTCGGGCGCTTAGCACCTTCGCGCCGTATAAAACGCTTCGCACACCCGACGCTCGAAGCCACGCCGAGTAATCGAACTCTCCGGGGTTACGCGGCGTGGAGGGAAGGTCGAGGCGTCCGCAGACCCGTAGTTCGCCCGGCGGGGCGCTCGGCTTCGGTGAGAGGGCCACGCTCGCTCGCGGGTCTTCCAAGCGCAAGAAGCGTCCGTCCCAGGTGCCGCTCAACGTCACGAGGGCTCCGCGCCAAGAGGCGAGCGGGTCCGGTGCCCGCTGTTCGGCGCGCTCCCTCGATCCGCCGAGCAGCGCGGCCACGAGCGCGACGAGCGTCAAGGTCGCCGGGCGCCGCGAGCGGCCACCCAAAAGCGGCAGAAGCAGCCAGGCCGCGCCCCACGCCTCGCCCGAAACGACGAGGATACCTGCCGCGAAGCCTGCGAACGCGACGAGCGACCAAGGAAGGGAAATGCTCCGCGCGAAGACTGGCACGGCGGTCTTCGTGGCGCTTCCATACCTCACTGGAAGGTCACGAGGGGGGCGAGGACGTCGATCAACTTCGGCCCGACGCCCTTCACGGCGTCGAGATCGCTCAGCGAGCGATACGGACGTGCGTCGACGATGCGCTTCGCCAAGGCGGGCCCGATTTTCGGCAAAGCTTCGAGTTGCTCTTGCGAGGCCGTGTTGAGGTTCAGCGGGCCGCTCAGCAGGGGCTCGACACTCGCTGTCGTCGGATAGGACGGCGCCGTGGTGACAGGCACGATTACGGGCGATCCCGCTCGTGTGACGCTGGGAGCGCGCGGCATCCCGAAGAGATGGGGCCAACTCGCCCACAGGCCGCACCCGAGCGCGGCAATGAGGAGTGCGGCGGTCACGAGACGTTCGTCGGTCGGCATACGTGCCGACACGGTAGGAAACGCTTCTGAACCTCGCCTAAACAACGAACGAAGTCGAGGAGAGTTCGGTCAAGACGGCTTCGCGGACTTTCCCTTGGCGCGTTTGCGGCGCACGATCCACACGACGAACCATATGGCCACCGCCCCGAGGACGATCGTGCCGACCGGTCCCACCCAGCGCTCCACTTGTTCGTAGTTGTCGCCGAGCAGGAAGCCTGCCGTGGCGAGCAGGGTACTCCACGTGGCCGTTCCGAGGCTCGTGTAGATGAGGAACTTGCCGAGAGGCATGCCGGAGATCCCGGCCGGAATGGAGAGCAGCGAACGAAGGCCGGGAACGAGACGCCCGAACAGCACGGCGCGGTGCCCGTGGCGATCGAACCACTCGTCGGCACCGCGAATCTCCTTGCCGCTGACGGTGAGCCACTTGCCGTACTTGTCCGCCCACGACGCCAAGCGCTCCTCGCCGACGGCGTGCCCCAGCAGGTACAGCGGCAACGATCCCAAGACCGATCCCAATGTTCCCGCCACGATCACCCCGACGATACTGAGATCGCCGTCTGCGGCCGTGAAGCCCGCCAAGGGCATGATGAGCTCCGACGGGAGGGGTGGAAACACGTTCTCCAAAAACATCAGGACCACGATGCCGGCGTAGCCGAGCGACGACATGAGGTGTTGAATCCATTCGACCATTGCTCTTTACCCTAAAGCACGCTCATGCGCGCGAGCACGAGAAAGGTGACGATGCCCGTTTAGACTGTGGCCATGGAAGCTACGGTGCGCGCCTTCATCTTCGATTTCGACGGCACGATCCTCGACACGGAAACGCACGAGTTTCGCCGCTGGGAGGAACTTTACCGCGAGCATGGCCAAGTACTCGCCTTGCAAGACTGGCAGCAGGGCGTCGGAACGTGGGGAGCTTTCGATCCTTGGGCGGCGCTCGAACTCGACGAGGACACGCGCCGCTCGGCACATGATCGGCTGCGGGCCGACATCTTCAAGGCGATCGCGGCGGACGACGTGCGGCCCGGCATTCGGCGAGTGTTGGCCGAAGCGCGCGAGGCGGGCGTGCGGCTCGCCATCGCCTCTTCGAGCGAACGTGCCTGGATCGAGCCATGGTTGGAGCAGCACGGCCTTCAGGACGTCTTCGAGGTGCTCGCCACACGGGACGACGTCGCCCGCGTGAAACCCGACCCGGAATTGTACTCGCTCGCCCTCGCCCGCCTCGGCTTGCAGCCCGGCGAGGCGGTCGCCGTCGAGGACTCCTTTCATGGCGCGACGGCGGCGCACCGCGCGGGACTGCGTGTCATCGTCACTCCGAACGACGTGACGAGTGGGCAGCCTTTCTTGGACGCTTGGCCGAGGGTCGATTCGCTCGAAGGGGGCTTGAACGTGCTGCTCGGGGCGGTGGGCGCGCCGCCCGTGCAGGTCACGTCGTGAGGTTCACGAACGCTTCTTGAACGGTTTCCACCACGCGCGCCGCTCAGGCTGGCCAGATTGGCCGGAATTCGCCGAGCGCTCCGCCGAAGCGGCCATGGTGGGCTTCGCCGCGCCCGCTCGTCCGAAGGTCGTGGGTGGCTTGAGGTCGTTCGAAGCGGCCACCTCGTCCAGCTTCAGGCCGCTTCGAACGCCTTGCACCTCTTCGATCGCCATCACGAAGTCGCGCGCGACCGGTCGGTCCTGCGCCGTTTTCGCCAAGCCACGCTCCACGAGGGCCGTCACGCTTTTGGGCACCTTCGATACCGTATGAACGAGCGATTTCGGATAGCTGCTGAGGTGCGCCACCATGAGCCCCTCGTACGTGTCGGACACGAAGGGACGCTCGCCCGTCAACAACTCGTACGCGAGGACGCAGAGGCTGTACACGTCGGACGCGGGCGTGCCGAGTTCTCCGCGGTAGATTTCGGGCGCCATGTAGAAGGGACTGCCCGCTCCTCGACCTCCTTGCGCGATGAAGTACGCCGCGCCGAAGTCGCCGAGCGCCGCGCGTCCCGCGTCGAGGTACACGTTTTGACTCTTGACGTCTTGATGCACCACGCCTTGAGCGTGCAGGAACGTCAAGGCGCGGGCGACGTCGGATATGATGACGAGCGCTTCGTTTTCCGGTACGCGCCCGAGTTCCAGCCAGCGCGCCAAGGTGCTTTCGGGAAAGTACCGCATGGCCAGGAAGCTGTTCGTGCCGAAGGGCACGCCCGCGTAGCCGATGACGAGGTTCTCGTGCTTGAGCTGAAGGCTGAGTCTGACTTCGTTCGCGAACCGTTCGGCCCGCTCGGGGTTTTCCAACGTCTCCTGAAAAGGCACTTTCAGGGCGACCCTTTGACCTTGCGAGTTCAAAGCGAGGTACACCCAAGCGCTGTTCCCACGCCCCAGCGTTCGCTGAAGCGTGTAATCTGGCAAGTTCGGTAGATGCTTGGTCGTCATGTCGCTCCGCACGCTGAGGAAGTCGTGAACTTAAGTTTAGAAGATTTCCGGCGCGTCGGGTGAGCAGAAACGGCCTGCTTCACATCTGCAGAGTTTCTCCCGGGTTCAGCACGTACGGCTCCACGCCTCGCTCTCTCGCCAACCGGGCGAACTCCTGCGGGTCTCCTGTTAGCGGCGGAAAAGTCCCGTAGTGCATTGGAACGGTTCGCTTCGGCTTGAGCCACTCCAGCGCTCGCGCCGCCTCGCGGGGCCCCATCGTGAAGTGATCTCCGATCGGCAAGATCGCCAGGTCCAGCCCCTCCTCACCGATGAGGGCCATGTCGCCGAACGCGTTCGTGTCGCCCGCGTGGTAGATGCGGACGCCGTCCATCTCGACGATCATGCCCGTCGGCATGCCGCCGTACCGTCCGTCGGGAAACGAGCTGGAGTGCCAAGCGGGCGTGAGCTTCACGCTGCCCCATGCGAGACGCACGGTGCCGCCGATATTCGCTGCTATGGCGTTCACGCCCTCGCCTTGCGCCCAGTATCCGATCTCGGCCGTAGCGATGATCGTCGCTCCGGCCCGCGCGAAATCCAGCGCGTTTCCCAGATGATCGCCGTGCGCGTGCGTCAGGAGCACCGCCGACACGTTTTCGCGCAGCAAGTCCTCCAGCGGCACCGGACAAGTCGGATTGCCCTGAATGAACGGATCGATGACGATTTTATGCTCGCCGGTCGAAAAGAGGAAGGCCGAGTGTCCCAGAAATCGAATCTCCATGTAAGCTCCTCGAGCAAGAGCGTACTTCACGGCATCGCCGCGCGCACCCCATCAGGAAACTCTTTCGCGAGGCGCTCCAACGTTCGCCTCGCCGTGGCGTGAAACATCTTCTCGAATGCCGCGCCGCCCCACTTCTCGGCGGTCGGCATGTCGACGTGCACGCGAAACGCGAAGCGGTAATCGAGCGTGGTTCCCTGTACGGCCCCACTTCCTCCGACTTCCGCCCATGCTTGACTCTCGAGCGTCCTCGGCGTGAGGTGCGCGCCGTCGTTCGTCAAAATCAACTCGCTTTCGAACGGAAGCGTCAACGTGCCCATCATCGGGACTTGCACGAGCATCTCGGCGCGCACGATCGATTCGCTTACGCGCACGTTTTGCAAGAAGGTCACACGCCCGAGGCTACGCTGCGGATCGCGAAGGAACGCGAGCGCCGCCTCGTGAGGCCCGGGGTACGGCAAAGAGAAGGACTGCTCGGCGTCGAAGATCACGAGGATTTAGCCTACCCACTCGATGACGATGGTGCCGCTCGCGAGCGCGTCCTTGAGTTCCGCTTCCGATGCGCTGTGCAACTTCGGCAAGTGTGCGAATCGCGGCGTGGCCGACGCGAAACCAACGCGCACGACCACCTCGTCGCGTCCCTCGTGCTTTCCGAGTCGCCATACCAAGTGTCCGCCGAGACTTTCGAGTTGCTCGGCGAGGTCGTCGGGCGGGGGAGTGTCGATCATAGCCACCTCACGAACGGCATTCGACCTTCAGCATAAAGCATGCTCGCTGTTTCAACCGTCCTTGAGACCGCGAATTTCTTCGATGAAGCGTTCGAGCGTGTCGAAATCGCGGTAGACGCTGGCGAAGCGGATGTATGCCACCTCGTCGATAGGCCGCAGGAAGTTCATCGCTTTGCGTCCGATTTCCTCGCTACTGACTTCCGTCTGGCCGACCTCGTCTTCGAAGCCGTACGCGAACGCCCGCAAAGTTTCCGGGGTTACAGGACGCTTTTCCGTGGCGAGCGTCAAGCCGCGCAGCAACTTGTCCGGGTTGAACGCTTCGCGCCGCCCGTCACGCTTCACGACCATCAACGGTTCGAGTTGCGCGCGCTCGTACGTCGTGAAGCGCCGCCCGCACGACAAGCACTCGCGGCGCCGCCGAATCGCGCCGCCCTCGTCGCTCGGACGGGAGTTGACGACCTTGCTGTCGGGCGCCGAGCAGTACGGGCACTTCATAGCAGGGACAATTCGCTCGGGCGCAGCGACGGCGCGTCGGGCAGGGGCACGTCGGCCACGATGCCGCGCAGGTGGCGAAGCTCGGGTCGCGCGAGGGCCATCACCGCCTCGGCGAGCGGGCGGTCGTGCTCTCCACCTGCCGCCGCGCGAGACGGCAGCAGCACGTTCACACGCAAGTCCTCGACGTGCGCGTGCTCGGCCAATCCTCGCAGCGCGCCGCGCTGCGGAGCGGCGTGGAGGCCCTTTTCGTCGAGGTGCGGCCCGATGAGTGTTAGCCAGGTGCTCGGCAAGCGGCGCCGCAGCACTTGCGCGACGGCCACGCTGGACTTGACGTTGCAGTTGAAGAGCTCCATCCACTCACCCTCGCTGAGTTGCGCGAACGTGCTGTGCGCGCGCTTGTCGGCGAGGTGCACGACGCCGTGCAGGGCGCCGAAGATCTCCAGGATGCGGCCTTGCGCGCTCACCCAGTCGAGAGGTACGCCGACGTCCGCCTTGATAGGAATGGCGGTGCCGCCCTCGTACTCGATGTGCGACGCGAGTTGCGCGAGCGTGTCGGCGTTTCCACCGATCAGCACGACGCTGGCGCCCGATTGCGCGAGCACGGGCGCCACGGAGCGTCCGTATCCCGCGTCGGCGGACGTGACGGCGATGACTTGAGCGTCCAGACGGCCTTCCATCCGCTCAGGATACCGCAGGGACCGAAGCGACCGCCAGGACGCGAAGAAGGCTTTCAGGCTGAAGAAGGAAGAGGGCGGAGGTACTCCAGCGGCGGGTCGCCCGCGCGGTGGCCTCGTTCGCAACGGTGGCACCAGTACGCCTGGTCGCCGTCCCGCAGCTCACACAAGTCGAGCGCGGCGCCGCATTGAGGGCACGCGTGGACGTACCCTCGGCCGCTGTCGGGATAAAGATCTTGGCGAAAGCGCGGCTTCACGTTTAGATAATAACAGAAAAAGACGAGCCGCGCGAGCCTCATTCCTCAGACGGGGAGCCCGGCGCAGCCACGCGCCGCCGAGGACGCAACATCGCCGGCTCTTTGTCGAGGTTGTACACGAAGTGCCGCGCGCGCCGCTCTCGTAGCCAAGTTTCGAGTGACAGCAAACGTGGCCGGAAGCGTACGAACTCCCGAAGTTCACGAATCGGCACGAAGCGAGCCTCCTGCACTTCCCGATCCGGATCGCGCGGCCCCAACGTCCCTCCGACCTCACGGGCATGAAAGAAGAATTGCAGGTGATGACCCCACGTCTGGGCATGGAATTCCAGCGTGAACGCCAAGTCGCGAATCTCCACCTCCAAGCCCGTCTCCTCCAACGCCTCGCGCCTGGCACCCTCCGCCACGAGCTCGTTGGGATCGAGCCCACCCTTGGGCAAACTCCACCGACCACGCTCTCGCACCAACAGCACGGTATCGCCGCGCAAAACGATCACGCCCACCCCGATGCGAATCGGCAACGACGTCGGCGCTTTCGGTGTCTTCGCCACCTTAGGAGCATTCACGGGCGCGGCCGCGGAAGCGTTTTCTCCACCCCCGCGCCCTCCGCGACGGCGCCGCCGCCGACGCGCGGGTGGCTTCGACGACGGCGCCGTCACACGCCCTCCGGCGCGAGATCGTTGAACCGTACGTGCGCGCTATGGAATTGCAGCTTCACCGTACCCACCGGGCCGTTACGCTGCTTACCGATGATGATCTCCGCGATTCCCTGCTGATCCGTTTCCTTGTTGTAATACTCGTCGCGATAAATGAACATCACGATGTCGGCGTCTTGCTCGATCGCGCCCGATTCACGAAGGTCCGACAGCATCGGGCGGTGGTTGGGTCGTTGCTCCACGGCGCGCGAAAGCTGCGAGAGAACGACGATCGGGACGTCGAGTTCACGCGCCAGACCTTTGAGACCACGCGAGATCGCGCTGATTTCCTGCTGACGGTTTTCGCTGCCGGTGCCACCTCGCCCGCCGCTCATGAGCTGCAGGTAGTCGATCACGATCATGCCAAGGTTGCCATGCTTCGCGATGATACGGCGGCACTTGCTGCGAAGCACGTTCAAGGTAAGGTCCGCCTCGTCGTCGATCACCATCGGCGTCTCGGCGAGCCGCGCCGCCGCGTTCGCGAGCCGCTCGAAATCGCGGTCGCTCAGCTGTCCCGACCGCACACGATTCATGTCGACGCGCGCCTCGCTGCACAGCATGCGCAGCGCGAGCTGCACGGCGGGCATTTCCAGCGAGAACACCGCGACCGCCTTTTCCTTGCGAAGCGCCACGTTCTGCGCGATGGACAGCGCGAAGGCCGTTTTCCCCATGGAGGGCCGCGCCGCCAAGACGTTCAGGCTGCCTTTTTGAAGGCCCGAGATCTGCTCGTCGAGGTCACGAAACCCCGTGCGCACTCCGTCGGGAATCCCCTGGCTGGTGTGCAGCAAGGTGATGTAGTCCAGCGTGTCGTGCATGACGGCGTTCATCTCTTGGAACTCGTCGGTGCCGCGCTGCTGAGCGACGTCGAACACCAGCTTCTGGCTTTTGTCGAGCAGGTCTTCGAGAGGCAGCTGCCCTTCGTAGGCGAGTTGCATGACCTTGCCGCTCGCCGAGATGAGCTGGCGCAAGGTGTGCTTTTCTTGGACGAGGCGGGCGTACGTCTCGGCGTACGCGGCGGTCGGAACGGCTTCGGAAAGGCCGATCAGGTAGGAGATGCCGCCGACGTCGTCGAGAATTCCGAGGCGCCGCAACTCGTCGGTGAGGGTGACGAGGTCGACAGGTTCGCCTTTGTCGGCGAGGCCGCGCATGGCCGTGAAGATCTTGCGGTGCGCTTCTCGGTAGAACATGTCGGCCATGACGGTGTCCCCGAGTTGTACCAGGGCGTCGTTGTCGACAAGGATCGAGCCGAGGACCGAGATCTCGGCGTCATTGGAGTGGGGCGGAATGCGCGTGACGACTTCCATGCATGAGCTCCTGGGCGCTCCGCTCGCGGCGGTCGCCTGTGTAAGAGGTGCCTCTGTTCGAGGCCACAATCTCGAACGGCCCCTGTTCGGGTGTTCGGTCGCGTCAAGCCATGATACGGGCCCGTCGGGTGTCCGTCAAAGGACTTGTTTACCCGCCAAGGACTTGCAGCTTGGCGTGCGCGACGAGAAGACGCTTGAGGCCGTGCCCGGGGAAGTACACTTGCACTTCGCGCCGCTCGCCGCTGCCGCTGCCTCCCTGGATGATGCCCTCGCCGAACTTTTCGTGCGTGACGCGCAGAGGCGGACTGCTCGCGAGGCGTCGACCGAGTTCGCGCGACGGCACGCCGACCTTCGCGCTGACTTCGGTGAGGCTGAGGCCGCGCAATTCCAAAAGTTCGCGCGCCTGCGCGAACCAGTCCTCGAGGCGTGCAGGAGGATCGGATTCGGCCACTTCATGAACGCTCTCCCCGAGGACTTCGGCGAGCAAGGCGTAAGCGCCACGCTTGTCGGTGGGACGGCGGTCGCCGGTTTCGAGGAAGGGGCTGAACGGTCGACCCACGGCAGTGCACTCGTAGCAGCCGTCGTCGCAACAAGGTCGACTGGCGATTCTCAAGGCGCGGCGCAAGAGGTCGTCGATGCTCTCGAAGGCGCGCCGCGTGACGCCCAGGCCTCCGAGCCAGTCGTCGTAGAGATAGAAGTAATTGTCCTTGCCTCCTCGAAAGGCGCCGCCGAGGTCGTTCTCGTCACAGGCGACGCGTTCGGGAACGAGTTTTTGCAAGAGGTTGAGCAGCGTATGCGCGACGCCCGTCGAGCCGTTCACACCGATTTCGAGGGCGCTCGTACGGAAGGGCGGAAGTTCCTTGACTTCCTCGAAAGCGTGCTCGGCGAGCTTCTGGTCTTGCATTCGGTCTTGGATGCGTCCACCACAGGTTTTGCACGTCCGCTCGTGCAAGGTGGGCTCGCGGTCGCACTTGACGCACACGCGGGCGAAGACCTGGCGTAGCAGCGTGTAGCCGGTGTAGCGCCGAGTGACGAGCACCGAGCCGTGCCGGTAAGCGATGGGGCCGCGTTTCGTCCACTCGCTCATGGTGTGAGGCCGCACGTCTACGCTGTACGCTCCCCGAGTGAAGAGGTGCGGAGCGTCGTGCTTCTCGACGAGGATGGCGGTGCCGCTCGCGTGCTCTTCCCAGCGGACGACCCGGTAACTTTGCCCTTCGAGCGAGAAGATCGCGCCTTCGTGCTTCTCGGTGAGGGCGTAGTGCTCGCCGGGCTGCTCCAAGGTCGCCGAGAGGCTCGCTTCTCCGCGCGCTTCCCAATCGCGCGCGTCCACGACGCTGAACTTTCCGCTGCCTTCTCCACGCAGATTCCAGTAACGCCTCCTCGGCGCGGCGGGCCTTAGATTCGCGCTGGCGAGCTCCTCGAGATGCCGCGCCTCGTGCTTCGGCGCGATGTACGCGTTGTCATGTTCGATCACGGCCTTTTCGATCGTTCCCGTCAGCAAGTCGCGGAAGTTTCCGGCGTTGCTGTAAAAGGCGTCGACGGGGTGGGGAAGACCTCGCTCGTCGAGGGCGGGCATGTACAGCACGAGCCCGGGGGAGACCCGTCCCGCTCGGCCCGCCATCTGCCGAAAAGCCATGCGTGAGCCGGGATAGCCGTCGAGGATGACGACTTCGAGATCGCCGATGTCCACGCCCGCTTCGAGCGCATTCGTCGCGAACATCACGCCGCTTCTCGCTCGTCGGAACTCGCCCAGTCGTCCTTCGCGGTCGCTGACGCCCGCCATGTAGAGGTGCGAGGCGCGCGCGTACACGGGGTGCGTGCGGTACGTCGAGTAGAGGCGCGCGGCCCTCGACCGCCCACGGAAGAAGGCCAAGGTCTTGAGGTCGTGCGCGGTGGAGGCGCTCATGACCGCGTCCCAAAAGCGTCTCGGCTGTCCAGCGTGATCGGCGAGGTAGTAACGCTTGCCGTGTCTCGCCGCGCCAGACTCGCTGACTTCCACCGGGGTGATGCCTGTGAGCTCGCGCGCGAACTCGGCGGGATTGCCGATCGTGGCGGTTGAAAGGACGACCGTGGGATCGGCGCCGAGCGCCCTGGACAATTCGAGCAGTCGGCGCAGCATCCCGGCGACCTCGCTGCCGAAGCCACCTCGATACGTGTGCGCTTCGTCGAGGACGAGGAACTTCAGCCGTGCGAGAAAACGGTGGAGGGCCGGGTGCGTGAGGCTCCAGTGGAGCTTGTCGGGCGTCGCCGTGATCATTCGGACGTCGCTGCCGAACACGGCGTCCGGCCGCGCGGCGGCTTGAAAGGACCCGATTCGCCACGGAAAGCCGCCCGCTTCGCGGAACGCCTCGAGCTTGTCGCGTTGATCTTGGCCTAGCGCGACAAGCGGGTAGACGAACAGGGCGGTCGTGTCGGCTTCGCGGGCCAAGCCTTCGAACACGGCAGGAAAAAACGCGCCCGTCTTGCCGGACGCGGTCGGTGTCGTGACGATGACGTGCCGTCCCGCCCTCAGGTGTTCGTACACCCGCGCTTGGTGGCTGTAAACGTCGGCGTGCCCGAAACCTGCGCGAACGTTCTCGGGCCATTCGAGCGTCGTGGCGGGAACGGTGACGGCGGGCGAGGGTAGGTCCTCGTGCAGCAAGGTCGCGTCACCCAGGACGTCTCGCAAAAAGCGTTCCAGACGTTCGAAGGGCGGCGGGGCGACGAGGCTCACGTCCACAGTGTAGTGCGGTCGAGCTGAAGGCCAACCGGGTGCCTCAAGTGGGGTGTTGACAAGTTGAGGGTTTGGGACTATTCTTTCTGAGCCTTCAAGGAAGGCGAGCAGGATGACAAGGTGGAAGTGAGGAAGCGGGGCCATCCGACAGGATGGTGAAGACGGTCTCTCCCCCGAGAGGCTCCAGAGCTTCAAACGAAACCCTTACGGGGTTTCACAGCCACGCGAACAA
>NZ_QJSX01000028.1 GCF_003217515.1 Deinococcus yavapaiensis KR-236
CGTGTCGTGAAGGTGCTGATCTGGGGCGCGGGCGCCATCGGCGGCACGATCGGCGCGTACCTCGTGCGCGCCGGACACGACGTGACCTTCGTGGACCTCGTCGAGGAGCACGTCGACGCCATCCGCGCCAACGGACTTCACATCACCGGTCCTGTCGACGACTTCGGCGTGAAGGCCTCGGCCTTCACGCCGCGCGAACTACACGGCCGATGGAACCTCGTCGTGCTGTGCACCAAGGCGCAGCACACGGCGCACGCCGCGCGGCAACTCGCTCCGCACCTTCACGAGGACGGGTACGTGGTGTCCGCGCAAAACGGTCTCAACGAACTCGTCTTGGCCGACGCGCTCGGCGCCGAGCGCGTCATGGGATGCTTCGTCAACTTCGGAGGTGACTACCTCTCGCCGGGCACCATCTTGTACGGCGGTCGAGGCGCCGTGGTCCTCGGTGAACTCGACGGGCAGGACACGCCGCGCCTGCGCGCCTTGCACGAACTGTTCTTGACCTTCGACGACGCCGCCATCACCACCGGCAACATCTTCGGGTACTTGTGGAGCAAACTCGCGTACGGGGCGTTGCTGTTCGCGACGGCCCTGACAAACGACAGCATCGCCGACGCCCTCTCGCTTTCCGAGTACCGCGCCACGTACATCGCCTTGGCGCGAGAAGTGTTGCGCGTCGCGGTCACCACGGGCATCCAGCCCGAAGCCTTCGACGGCTTCGACCCGGCCGCGTTCATGCCAAGCGCTTCCGACGAGCAAGCCAGCAAGTCAATGGACGACATGGTCGCGTTCAACCGCAAAAGCGCCAAGACGCACAGCGGCATCTGGCGTGACCTCGCCGTGCGCAAGCGACCGACCGAAGTCGTTCAGGAAGAAAGCATCTTGACGGCCGGACAGGCGTGCGGCGTGCCGACCCCGATCATCGCGCGGCTCGTCAGCTTGGTACGCGACTTGGAAAGCGGGCGGCGCTCCCTCGGGCGCGAGAACCTCGACGCGTTACGCGACGCCATGGGGCGTGCCGCCACGGCCGAACAACCCGCTTGACGAGCCCACCGCTGGAGTCGCCGAAAGGTCGGAGCGGCGACCCTTGCGGTCTCGGGTGACGCGGCAGTCAAGGGTCGAGGCTGCGTAGCGCGCGCCGTACGGCTTCACGTAAGTCCGTCGAGACCGCCCAACGCGGATTGGCGTACACCATGCCGAAGTTGTGCCCGAGGCCCATGTCCTGACTTTGCAGCGCCGGAACCGACGCGTTCGTGGGCGGCAGCACGTCGAACAACAACCGCAAGCCGCCCACCACGAGGTCCGACTGCGACGTGACGTACTCCCCGCCGCCGGGAATGCTGCCGCTCGGCACCGCCACGCCCACGATGCGCAAGCGGTCCAACGGCGTGCCGCGCGCCTTGAGCTCGCGGTACACCACGGTCGCGTACAAATTCCCCTGGCTGTACGGTACGAGCACCGCGCGCATGCCCTTGCGAAGCGCGTCGTCGAGCGTGTCCACGAGCGACGAGACTTTGGCGTCCGAGTACGTGCTGTCGCTGCTCTTGTCGTGCAAGCTCTTCAAGGACCGCAGCAGCACGTCCAGGTACGCGGTCTTGTACTGCTCGACGAGGGCGTTCACGTCCGCCGGAGACGGCGTGAGTTGCTGTGCGGACGGCAGCACGCTCGTCGGGTTGCGCAAGAAGTTCAAGACGTTGCCGGGCGTGACAGGCGGGATCGCCGCTTGCAATTTGCGCGTCAGGAAGTCGACCGCGAAGCGTTCGAGCACACTCGACTCGCCGAGCGACCGCATGAAGTTCGAGGTGCTGAGGGTGTGCTCACCGAACTTTTGCAAGAACACCTCGGCGAGGTCCCCGAGGCCGTCGGTGGGATTGTAGTTCACGGCGTACAGCAACGTCTGCCCTTCGAACGATCCTCCCAGCAGGGATTGCAACGCGCGAACGTCACGCATCGCGCTTTCCTCGGTCGTGAAGATGCCGTTCTGAAACAAAATCAGAGTGCAGTCCGCGAGGCAGTCCGTCAATGTTTTCGTGTCGGGCGCGCTCGACGGCACGAACGTGGTGGCGCTCTTCGCGGACGCGACGAAGCTCGTGAAGGCGCGCAAGCGCACCTTCGTGTTGACGGTGAGGGAGCGAACGTCGCTCGCGAGCGTTTCCCACTCGGGCGTGACGCGCGACAAGGCCGCGAGGCGATCAAGGACCGCCTGACCCGCCGTGACGTCGCCCGACGTGAGCGTGCGTTGAAGTGCGCGTGCGTACCCGACGAGCTCGGTTTTCGCGGACGCCACGTTCGGAGCGGACGAGCGAAGGTCGATGAAGGCGTCGATGTCGTCGCGAACGCCATTGTCGTCGGCGTCGCGACCCGCGACCGTGGTGTCCCTCAAGGACACGTCCGAGGTGTAAGCGGTGTCGGCGGCAATTGCGATCGGCGCGAAGGCGAGAGCGGACGTCAGCAGGGTAGCGAACGGAAGTCGGGTCATCGAAGAGATCCTCCTGGCAGGGGCGGCGCGTGAACGCGCTCGGTCGTGTCGTAAGATGCCCGAGCGACGGTGATTCGAGCATGACCGGCGGACGTTCGACGCGTCGCGGCGAGACGTCCAACCGAGCGGCTCAAGCAGAGCCGCGTGGAACGCACGTCGAAAACGTTCGAGCGCGCTCGACGCCAAGGTAGGCCGGACCGTGTGACGAGGTTGTGACGGCGGTGGAAGACGAGGGCGTGCCGAACGAGCGACGTGCGCCACGGTCCTGGCCGTGCTTGCCATGAAGGCCACTGTTTCCGGCGCCAAGTGATCGGTGTCGCCCTCCCTTGCAGCGCGCCTGGAGACGAGCGAGCGTGGTGATCTTCGGCACTTCTGCTGTCACGACGGCGGGCGAATGAAAAGGTGGGCCGCCGTCACGCACGCTCGGCGCGCTCATTCGTGTGCTTCGTTCACGGGCGAGGGCGACACGCCACGAAGGTGAATCATCAAGAGCACGGGAATCGGCCCTCGCTTCTCGAAGGTGGCGTAGCATGGCGTATGCGCGACGCGTCCTTCGCGCGTTGTCCGTGGCGGCTCGAACTGCTCGGAACGCCGCGCCTGATCGGTTCGAACGGCGAGGTGCGCTTGGAGCGGCGCACGTCGGCGGCGCTCGCCTACCTCGCGCTGGAAGGCTCGGCCGTGAAGTACCGCCTCGCCGGGTGGCTGTGGCCTGAATCCACCGAACGCGCGGCGCGCGCCAACATGCGTCAGTTGCTGCGCCGCTTGCGTGTCTCCACGAGCGACGACCTCGTGCTCGGCACGGACACGATTCGCCTCGCGCCGACGGTCGCAACCGATGTCGGCGAGATGCGACGCTTCGCGTTCGACGAAGCGTACGGGGACTTGCTGAGCGTTCCAGGCGACTTGCTCGAAGGGCTGGAAAGCGACGACTTGCCCGACTTCGCCGAGTGGCTGGCCTTCGAACGCGAGCGTGTCAAGCAACTGCGCTTGCTCGCGGCGGCCAGGCACGCCGAGCACTTGGAGCGGGCCGGTGATCTCGTCGGGGCGTTGCACGCCTCGCAGCGTGCCTTGACGCTGGAGCCGCTGTCCGAAGAGGCGCACCGCGCGTTGATGCGCTTGCATCACCTGCGGGGTGATCGCGCCGCGGCGATGGACGCGTACCGCCGACTCGAACGCTTGCTGCGGGACACGCTCGGCACCGAGCCCTTGCCGGTAACGAAAGCGCTCGCCGGCGAGATAGCGCGCGGTTCCGTCGTGCCGACGGCGGGAGCGGCGACGTCGCCGCTCGCCGTGCAGCGTCCCTTCACGCTCGTCGGACGCGAGGACGCGTGGGCGCGTTTGGAGGGCGCGTGGGCCGTGAAGCGCGTCGCGGTCCTGGCGGGTGAGGCGGGCGCGGGCAAGACGCGCCTCGCCTTGGATTTCGCGTCGTCGAGAGGCGTGTACGTCCACCTGGAGGCGCGGCCCGGCGACGCGGACGTTCCCTACGCGACGGCCGCCCGCTGGACGCGCACCCTGCTTGGTCTACCGGGCAGGCGAGAGCGTCTGCCCGCTTGGACGACGAGCGAACTCGCGCGCCTGATTCCCGAATTCGGCGTCGCGCTGCCGCTCGCGTCTCCCGACGGGAAGCTGCGCTTCTTCGACGCGGTCGTCGAGGCGTGCCGAGGCTTCGTCGGCGTCCTCGTGCTCGACGATTTGCACTTCGCCGACGACGCGACCCTGGAGTTGGCAGGGTACGTCCTGCGGACCTTGGTGTTCGAGGCGGACGCGCCCCGCTTTCTCGCCACGCACCGAACGGACGAGGCGAGCGAGACCTGCGTTCGCGTGCTGCAAGCCCTCGTGGAAGCCGACGCCGCCGAAGCGATCGACGTGCCGACCCTCGACGAGTCGGCCGTCGCGCGTCTGCTCGACACGCTCGAATTGCCGAGCGCGACGTTCGCGGAGAAGTTGACGCGCTACACGGGCGGCAATCCCCTCTTCGTCGTAGAGACCTTGAAGCACTTGTACGAGACGGGTCTCGTGGCGCACGGCTTTCCGGACGCCTTGCCGCCGCCCGAACGCGCGGGGAACGTCATTCGGCGGCGCGTGCGCCGCTTGTCACGAGAAGCTCAGCAGGTCGCGCGCGCCGCGAGCGTGCTTCGGCGTGACTTCGACGTCGAATTGCTGTCGGAGGTGCTCGGCGTCTCCGTCTTGGACGTGCTGCAAGTTTGGGACGAGTTGGAGGCCGCTCGTCTCATGAGCGGCGCGCGCTTCGTTCACGACATCGTCCAGGAAGCCGTGCTGACCGACACGCCGCCCGCCGTGCGCGAAGTTCTGCACCGCGCGGCAGCGCGAGCCCTCGAAGCGCGGTCGGGCGATTCCGCCCGAGTCGCCCTGCATTGGAAGGCGGGCGGTGAACCTCGACGAGCGGCGCCCCTGCTGCTGCTTGCCGCCGCCCGAGCAGGAGAATTCCTGCGCTTCACGGACGCCGCGCGCTTCTACGCGGCCGCCGCCGCGTGCTTCGACGGCGTCGGTGAGGACGACGCGGCCTTCGAGGCGCGCGCCGCCATCTTCGAACGGTTGTGGCTGCACGACTTGCGCGAAGTGCTCGACGACGAACGGAGCCGCTTACAGAGCGGCGCGCGCAGCGCCTTGCAAATCGCCCGATCGTGCGCCGCCGACGCCGTCACGCGCCTCGTGCGCCACCGTGACGGCGTCGGCGCCGAGGAGGCCGCGCGGCAAGGCTTGAACGCGCTGGAAGGAGCGCCGATGGTCGAGCAAGCGACGGCGTTGGAAGTGGAATTGCGGCGCCTCGTGATCGAGGCGCGCGTCGCGCTCGGGCGGACCGAGGGCCTGCGCGACCTCATCGCGCGGGCCCTCGAAGTCGCTCGAATGTCGTCCGACCGACGACTCGCCGCGACGCTCGACCTCACCGTGGGCGTCGCGCTGTTCTCGACGTGGCAAGACGAACGTGCCGTCGAGCGCTTCTTGAGCGCCGCGAGCACCGCCGAGGCGCACGGAGATCGGTACGGCGCGAACCTCGCTCGGCAAAATGCCGCGACGGTCTTGGAGCACGTCGGGCAGCGGGAACGCGCCGAGCGCCTCCGCCTGGAAGTGCGCACGCACCTCGGCGCCACGCCCGGTACGACGCGCGTGGCGTACCTCAATGCCGTCGGCCTCGGCAAGAACTTCATGATTCGCCATCGGTACGCGCGGGCCGCCGAGCAGTTCGAGGTGGCCCGCGCGTTGAGCCGCGACCTCGAGGCGTCGAGCGGGCTGGTGGAGCGCGCCGCAGCGCAGTTGTCGTGGATGCTGGGCGACCTCGGCGCTTGCGAAGCGGCCGCCCGGCGAGCGTTGGCAGCGCCCGATCCGGACGCCGGCGCGTTCGGCGAGGCGCACTTGTGGCTGGGCCGCGTTTTCGCGGCAGGGGGGCGATTCGAGGAAGCGCGCGCCTCGTTCGATGAAGCCGAGGCGAGGACGCGCACGCGTTCTCTACCGTCGACACTAGGATCGCTGCGCTTGGCTCGCTTGGCAATCGCGCCGCCCGACGAGACGTTGGCGCTCGCGGACGAAGCTGTTGCGTTCGCGCGGCGGCACGGCCAAGAGGAGCTTCTCACGGCGGCCCTCGCGGAGCGCGCGAGCGCCTTGCTGCAGCGGGGCCGATTCACGCAGGCGCTTGCCAGCGCGCGTGACGCTGCGGATCGCTGGGAGCGCACGCCGCCACGCGACGACGTTTTGAAGCCGTTGCTGGTGTACGCCCTCGCGCACGCGGCCGTTGGCGAGTGGCCGGGCGTCACCTTGCAGCGAGCCGCAGCGTGGCTCGATCACGCGCTGTCCGTGAACGTCCCTGCCGCATTCGCGGCCACGTTTCGCGCTCGACCGACCCACGCGCGCCTGCTCGAACTCGCGCACGAAGCCGCCACGGCGACGAAGCGCAACCGCGAGCCGAAGCGGTGACGGTCACCTTGAGCGACGGGGACGTCCGAAAGCCCGAAGCGCGTGAAGGGGCGCCGTCACAGGATCGTCACACCCTGGCCCCTACAGTTTTCGAAGCGCCCGCCCGTCCTTCGAAGGTGCGAGGTATGGCCGCCCATGTCCTTCGCATCCTCATCCTGCCGCTCGTCAAGGAGAACCACCGATGATTCCTCGCAAGCCTTCCTTTCGCTCATCGTCATTCATGCGACTCACGGTTTCACTCCTCGCCGCGTGCCTACCGCCCGCTCCGAGCGCGGTCGCGAACGACAACGGCATCGCTCGGATGCCAACGGTCGCGGTCATGGCGGGGAGCCTGTCGAACACACGTCCGCAAACTCCTCGAGAAGCGGCGGCCCACGTCGCAACGCCGAGTTCACCGATCGCCACGCCGGTCGACGCGCGTGCCCTTGACACCTCCAGCATCACGGCGGTCGTCCAAAACGCTGCCGGAGTCGTGAATGCCGACGCGCCGATCATCACGCTTTCGGCCGTTCGGTTACCCGTCGTGACGGGCGCGGCCGCGCGCCTCGGTGTGACGATCGACCGGCGAGGCGTCACGGGTCCCGTCACGATTTCGCTCGACGGGCTCCCTACGGGCGCGAAGGCGTCGTCCGTCGTCATTCCATCCGCTGCGAACACCGCCGACGTGACCGTCACAGCGACGCGCGGAGCGCCACACAGTCGCCCGACGACCGCGACGCTGCACGCGCGATTCGAGCATGGAAGCGTGTCGCGCGCCGTCGTCGTGACCGTGCGCGGTGCCGCGGGCAGCCTCGACACGACGTTCGGAACCGCGGGCGTGGCCGTCACCAAAGCTTCGCTGGGAGAAAGCCAGGCAAATGCCATGGCGGTGCTTCCCGATGGAAAGATCGTGGTGGTCGGCGAGGCGTTCGGTCAACTCGGCGACTTCATGATCTTGCGTTACGACCGTGACGGCATCCTCGACTCGTCGTTCGGCACGAACGGCAAGGTCGTCGTGGACTTCGAAGGCGGGCGCGACGTCGCCGAGGCAGTGGTGGTGCAACCGGACGGCAAGGTCATCGTGGGCGGCAGCGCTTCGAGCTCGGCCGCCTCGGGACGGCGAGAGTCCTTCGCGGCCGTTCGCCTCACGTCGACGGGAAAGCTGGACGCCTCGTTCGGCACGAACGGAAAAGTCACGATCGCCTTTCCGGACAGCAGCGTCGGCAAAACGCACGCGGTCGCGCTGCAACCCGACGGCAAGATCGTTCTTGGCGGCGAGGCGACGTTCGTGGCGTCGGGCGTCGATTTCGCCCTCGCACGCCTCACGCCGACGGGCACCCTCGACGCTTCGTTCGGCACGAACGGTCGAGTGACGACCCCCGTGCTGACCCTCTCCGAGACGGACCGTATCTTCGCGTTGGCGTTGCAAGGCGACAAGATCGTCGCCGCGGGCGGCGGCAAGTTCCAAGTGGTTCGTTACACATCGAACGGCGCGCTGGACTCCACGTTCGGCTCGGACGGGAAGGTGGCGGACGTGTTTGGCAGCAGCAGCAGTGCTACGAGCGCGCTCGTGGACCGCGATGGGCGCGTTTTGCTGGCGGGCGAGCGCGACATGAACACCGTGGTCGTGCGCCTGAACACGGGTGGAGTCCTCGACACGACGTTCGGCTCGCGAGGCGTGGTGGAGGTGCCGCTCAGCTCGACCAATTGGGACAAGGCGGCCGCGCTCGTGTCGCAGACGGACGGCAAGATCGTCGTGGGCGGCTGGGTGAACGAGGGGCAGACGTCGTCAGGCAACTTCGCCGTGACGCGCCTCACCGCCGGCGGCGCGCTTGACGCGACCTTCGGTCGAGGTGGAACGACGATCACGCCCGTCGCGCTCGACGCCAAGGCCGACTTCGCGAACGCGGCGGCCCTGCAAAGCGACGACCGCATTCCTGCCGTTCGGATCGTACTCGCCGGCGCTCGCTCCGCCGATGGCCTCGCCGTGGCGCTCACTCGCTACTGGCCTTGACGCCACGACCAACGGTCGGGCCCGAACGGAGCCCAGCGTCGAGTCAGACCGGGACGCCCGGCCGTGCTTCGTGGGCGCACTCCGAACGCACGTGGGCAAGCGCATGTTCGCGGTTTGGCCGTACATTGCCCGAGGCAGGTCCTTTCCACGTTCAGTTCTGGCGTGACTCCTGCCTCGGGCGGTCCGCTATCTTGATGAAATGATTTCCGCGGAGCGCCTCGCCGACCACCTGCCCTTGGGGTTCATTGCCATAGATCACGCTTGGGCTGTGACGCGCGTCAACGCCCCCGCTCGCCTCTTGTTTCGCAATCAGTCTTTGAATCCGGGCGAGTCGCTGCGCGCCCTCATTCCCGACGAGCCGGGCTCGCGCGCCTGGAATGAGCTCGAACGCGCCATGAGTCGCCGCGTGGCCGTGGAGTTCGAGGTGTTCCACCCGTCCATCTTCGCGTGGCACGAGGTGAGCGCCGTTCCCGACGAGCAGGGTGGGCTCGCCTTGCTGCTTCGCGACGTCACCGACCGACAATGGGTGCTCCAAAAGGACGCCGAGCACGCTTACTTGCGGGGCCTGTTCAAAGAAGCGCCCATCGCGATCAGCATCACGCGCGGCCCCAAGCACACCTTCGAGTTCAGCAACGACTTCGCGCGTGACCTCGTCGGCGGACGCGACCTCGACGGAAAGACCGTGCGTGCGGCCTTCCCCGAGTTGGAGGGACAAGGATACTTCGAGTTGCTCGACCAGGTGTACCACTCGGGCGAGGCGGCGAGGGGCGAGGAGATGCCCGCCGCCATCACCGATCCCGAGACGGGCGAGACGCGTCCGCTGGTGGTGAACTTCTCGTACCTGCCGTTGCGCGGGTTCGACGGGAAGGTGTCGGGCATCCTCACGCTCACCATCGACGTCACGCGCTACGTCACCCGGACTTGAGCCACGACTGGACGGAGGGGACGTCAACACTGCAACGCGAAGGCAAGAGTTGCCCTTCGACTCACGACTCGGGCGAACGGCACAAGCGTCGCAGGGTTCGATTCGCGAGCGGATCGCGCAAAGCTCGTCCGATTTTTGACCGCCACACGTGTCGAGTCAGGAAGCGGCGAGGTCGCCGACCTTGCTGCTCCCGTCGTGACGTGCCATGCTGCTCGCCCCGCTTGATACCGCGTCCGAAAGCGCCTTGACGTGGCATCCGGTCGAGCGCCTTGCGCCGCGCCGAGTCCTGGTCGACCGTCCGGTGAAGCGGCGCTCCATGATCGGGGCCGCGTGGACTCGGGTACAGTGCACTTCATGTTCGAATCGATCGCGACGCTGAAGCCCAGGAGTGACGCGTGAGCCTCGACGCCTCGACCGTCACGCTCGTTCGGTACGCGCTCCTCGATCCGCGCGTTCTGATTCTGCGGGCCGAAGAGGAAGTCGACGCCTTCGCCGTGCTCACCGAGCGCTTCGTCCTGCTGCTCGACACGATGTCCACCCCGGCGCTCGCCGAGGCCGCGCTCGATTGCCTTCGACCGCACCTTCGCCAGCGACCCCTGCTCGTCCTCAACACCCACGCCGACTACGACCACGCGTACGGCAACCGCGTGTTCAGCGCGGGAGGACGCCATCCTACGGCGATCATCGGGCACCGTACGGCCGCGGCCCGCCTCACGTCTCAAGGGGAGCGCGAGCGCCTCGAGCGACGCCAACGAGAGAACGCCCGCTACGCCGACGTCCGTCTCGTTGCGCCGACCGTGCTGGTCGACGACGCGCTCACCCTCGATGGAGGCGACTTGACGCTGGAAGTGCGGCGCGCGCCCGGTCACACCGACGATCACCTCGCCGTCTGGATTCCGCAACTTCGAATGCTCCTCGCGGGTGACGCGGCGGAGTACCCGTTTCCGCAAGCAGGGGGAACGGCGGGTCTGCGCGGACTGGAGAGCACCCTCACGATGCTGGCGGCGCTCGATCCGGACGTGGTGCTGGCCTGCCACGGAGGCACGACGAGTGCGTCACTGCTGACGTCGAACCTGGCGTACTTCGCCCAGGTTCGCGCGAAGGCACGCGCGGCGTTCACGGCGGGCGGGTTGCCGAATTCCGAGGTCGAGACGGTTTTCGCTTTCGAGGACGCCCTGCGCCTCGTCGGCACGGACTCGAAGCGGGTCGCGGCGTTCTACCGTTCGTTCCACGAGGGCAACGTGCGGGCCGCCCTTCGTGACTTGGCGGCGGGGTGAGCGCCGAGTCGTGGCACGCCTTGCCGTCGGCGGGGCGTGCGGTCGCGACCCGGGTGTTCGCTCAGGTCATGGCCTCGTTCAACGTGGTGGCAACGAGACAGCGCGCCCAGCGTCACGTCGCGCGATCGGCGCTTCGCCACGCACTGATCGCGCGGCGAATGCCGCGTCCCAATGCGTGGATTCGCCCGATCATCGACCCCATGCCCAAGGCCAAACTCACGCTCGCCACTTGCGTGACGTCTTCCACCCACACGCCGACGAGCCGCGTGCGCAGCAGCGTGAACGCCAAGTACGCCGCCAGCACCAACGCGCCGAACCAGTCCGTGTTCGACACCACGCGGCTCTCTTCCTCGTCCCACCGGAACTTCGTGGTTCGACCGACGAGCCAGCCCACCAGCCAACCGGCGACCGCGCCTCCCAGCGCCAACGTGAGACGCACTCGGCTGATGGCAAGGTCGTGGGCCAGCACGATCAGCATGATCAGCGCCAAGACCGAGAAGATCCTCAGTTGCAGCCGGATCTTGGGGGCCAGCATCGAGAGCTTGGAGGGATGTTCACGCATCGAAGCCGCTCCTCGAGCGATCATACGTTTTCCCGGCGCTCGATAACGTCGAAGGGCCGGACTTCACAGTCCGGCCCTTTTCGTCACGCTTCGACGCTTCGTAATTCGTCCTCGGCGATCTGCTCGCGCGACACGGCGCGTGGGCTCGTCTCGCGCAAGAACATGCTGATCACGAGGGCCAGCGCGGCGACCGCGAGGCCGACGCGGTACAGCAGCGACACGGCGTCGGTGAAGGCGTGTTTGATGCCCAAGCCGATCTCGTCGATGACGGGAACGACCTTCGCTTTGGCCTCGTCGAGTTTCTGCACGATCTGGTCGAGGCTTTCCTTCGGCGTCGTCGCGAGCGTCTGCCGTTCCTGTTCGTCGAGGCCCGCGAGGATCTTGCTCAGCGCTTGACGCGGGGCGGTCTCGAGCGCTCGCCGCTCGGCGGCGTCGAGCTTGACGAAGGCGGCACGCAGCGCTTGTTGCGGCGCGGAGGCGAGCACGGAGGGCTCTTGGGCGTCGAGGCCCGCGAGGATCTCGTCGAGGGCTTGCCGAGGCGCGCTGGCGAGGGTTTGCCGCTCTTTCACGGCGAGCTCGGCGAGGATCTTGTCGAGCGCTCGGCGCGGCGTCGCGGCGAGCGTTTGACGCTCCTGCTCGTCGAGGCCCGCGAGGACCTCGGCGAGCGCGGCTTGGCGGGCGCTCTTCAGAGCGCCAAGCCGCGCGGCGTCGAGCTTGGCCGTCGCGCTCTGGAGGGCCACGTTCACGGCGGCCTTCTCGGCGGCCGGTTCGGACGCGTCGAGTTGCGCCGTGAGCTTCTCGAGCACGGCGGCGCGCGTTTCGGGCGTCGCGAGGGCTTGGCGGGGAATGGCGGCGAGCGCGTCGCGCAAGGCTCGCGGCAACCGGGTGTTTTGAACGAGCGGCGTGAGGTCACCGGCGTTCACGGCGTTGGCGATCGCGGCCTTTTGGGCGTCCACGCCGCGTTTCACCGCAGCGCGGATGCCGCCGGACCCAAGCGCTTGCTTGAGCTCGTCGGGAGTGGTGGGCGCGGCGAGAAGGGCGCGGACGGCGGCGGGGTCGTCGTCGCGAAGGGCTCGGGTGAGCACGTCGCGCTGTCGGGCGAGGCCCGCGTCGACCTTGGCTTCGAGGCCGCCGTTTTGGAAGAGGCCTTTGAGGTTCACGGGAAGCTCCGGGTTCGCGAGAATCTTCGCGACGGCCGCGGCGTCGCCGTCCCGGAGGGCATTGGTGAACAGTCGACGTTGCGCGTCGAAGCCCGCCGTGACTCGCCTCGTGAGGCCGCCGTTTTGGAAGAGGCCCTTGAAGTCGGCGGGAAGCCGGGGGTCCGCGAGGATTTTTTCGATGGCGCCGCGGTCGTCGCGAAGCAGGGCCGCCGTGAACAGTTGTCGCTGCGCGTCGAACTCGGCCTTCACCCGGGCGCGCACGCCGCCGTTTCGGAAGACGCTTTTGAGTTGCGCGGACGTCCGAGGGTCGTTGGCGATCTGGCGAACGGCCCTCTGGTCGTCTTGAAGCAAGGCTCGCTTCAGCAGGGCGCGCTGCTGATCGAAGCGGGCCTTCACTTGCGCTTCGACGCCGCCGCTCGAGAGGACTGAGCGGAACTCGGCGGGCGTTTGCGGGCTGGCGAGCAGTTCACGCACGGCCGCCGGATCGTTCCAGAGCAGGGCTCGGGTAAGCAGGTCGCGCTGGTGCGCGATGCCTGCTTCGACTTGTGTTTTCACGCCGCCGCGCGCGAGGTCCTTGAGTTCCTGCGGCAGCTTCGGGTCGTTCACGATCTTGGTGATGGCGGCGGGGTCGCGCTTCAGGATCGCGCGGGTCAGGAGGTCGCGCTGTTCGGCGAAGGCGGCCTCGATGGCGCCCTCGAATCCGCCTTTTTTCAGGACGTCGCGAAGCTTCGCGTCGGTCTTGGGATCGGTGAGCAGGGCGCGGACGGCCACCGGATCGTGGTCGCGCAGCGCGGCGATGTAGCGGACGCGGGTCTCGTCGAGCTTGCTCGTGGCGTCGCGTTTGATTTTCGCGGCGTCGAAGTTCTGGTTGCTGCTACTGGTCTTGCCGCCCGACGAGCTGGTCAGGTCAAATTGCGCGCGCATCTCGGGGGGCAGGTGCGTCTTGGCGGCGTTGACCTTGTCCTGGATCTCGTCTTTGAGGGTGGTGGCGAAAAGCGTTCCGAGGAACGCGACGCCGATGGTGCTGCCCAGCGAACGCAAGAAGTTGTTGGTGCCGGTGGCGGCGCCGATGTCGGCGGGACTGACGTTGCCTTGAATCGCGAGGGTGAGCATTGGCAGGACGGGCCCGAGGCCCATGCCGACGATGATCATCTTCCACGTAAGTTCGGCCTGGGTGCTGTCGATGCGCAGCGTGTAGCCCATCAGCACGAAGCCGAGCATCATGAACAGCCCGCCGACGAAGATGATCGGGCGCAGTTTGCCGATGCGGGCGAAGACTTGTCCGGCGATGATGCTGCTGACGACGAGGCCGATGGTGAGGGGGAAGGTCGTGAGGCCCGCGTTCGTCGCGCTGAGACCGATGACGTTCACCATGTACAGCGGCAAGAAGACGGTGGCGGCGAAGAAGACGACGCCGACGAGAAAGGTGACGACGTTCGCGACCATGAAGGTGCGGTTGCGAAACAAACGGATGTTGATGATCGGGTCGGCGGCGCGCAGTTCCACGGCGATGAAGGAGATCAGCGCGACGACGGCGGCGGCTAGAAGCGAGAGGATCTGCCACGAGCTCCACAGAAAGCCGCTTTCGCCGGGCGCGACGGTGGTCTTGCCGAGGGAGAGGGCGAGGAGCAGCGTGACGCTGAAGACGATGAGGAGCAGGGCGCCGACGAGGTCGAGGGGCGCGCGTTCGCGGCGCTGCTTGAGGGGCGGCATGAACAGCATGGTCAGCAGGGCGAACGCGCCGAGGGGGACGCTGATGAAGAACACGTTGTGCCAACCGAAGTGGTCGGTGACGTACCCGCCGAGGATGCTGCCGATGACGGTGGAAAGGCTGAAGACCGCGCCGATAAGCGCGGTGTAGCGACTGCGCTGCTCGATCGTGAAGAGGTCGGCGACGACGGCGTACATCAAGCCGATGAGGGCGGCGCCGCCGAGGCCTTGCACGGCGCGTCCCGCGATGAGCATCCCGACTCCGCTCGAAAGGCCGCACACGACGGAGCCCGCCATGAAGACGACGGTGCCGAGCAGCAAGATCGCTTTGCGTCCGACGAGGTCGCTGAGCTTGCCGTAGATGGGCACGAGGGTGGTGCTGGCGAGGAGGTAGGCGGTGGTGATCCAGGAGTAGAGGCTGTTTTCGATGCCGAGGGCCTTTTGGATGGCAGGACCGGCGGTGCTGACGATGGTCTGGTTCATGCTGGCGAGCAGCACGGCGAGGAGAAGCGCGACGAAGGAGATGGTGCGCTGTCGGCCGGTGAGATCGGGGGGGGACGATGGAAGCGGGGGTCGGGTGGTGGTCATGCGTGGTCTCCGAGAAGGGGCGTCGAGGATTCTCTTGGGGCCGTGGCCCAAACTTCGCCAGCCTACACCCATTAATTGCGATAGTGCAAATAATGACTCTCAGCAGTTATAAGATGAATCCATGCTGCCCGCGCCTGTTTCCGCTCAAGATTCCACGACGCTCGCCACCCGGCTGCTGGAAAGTCACTTCCGCGCCCGCGAAGCCTTCACGCGCGCCCTCGACCCGATCCTCAGCGACCGCTTCGAGCTCGACATGCGCGACTACATGATCTTGCGCTGGATCGATCAGCAAGACCTCACCCCGAGCGGACTCGCGCAGATCCTGCACGTTCCCGGGTACGCCACGAGCCGCCTGCTCGACCCGTTCATCAAGCGCGACCTCGTTCGGCGCGTCGTGGATCAAGCGGACGCCCGCCGCTTCCGCCTGCACCTCACGCCAAAAGGACGCGCGATCGTCGAGGCCGTGAATCAGGAAGTCACGACCCGTCTGGGCCATCTCCTGACCGACCTCGGGCCGGAGCGCGCGGAATTGTTGCTCGAAAGCCTCGATCTCCTCAGCCGAATCGAGTCTCCGTCCGCCTCGCCGCGCGACGGACGCGCGTCACCGATGAGCACCGGAGGTGGTGAACGTGGACCGTCGGGGCCAACGTGAGGAAGCGCCGAACGCGGTCCTGAAGGTGCCTGCCGTTCACGCCATGCGTCCGGGCAGCCCGGCGGCACCGCCTAGCGGTGGCCGACGATCACGTGCGGCACGTATGGCTCCTCCAGGTACGCCACGTCCTCCGCCGTGAGCTTCACGTCGAGCGCCAAAGCGGCTTCCTCGAGGTGCGAAATCTTCGTGGCCCCCACGATCGGCGCCGTCACGGGCGACTTTTGAAGAAGCCACGCCAAGGCAAGGCACGCGCGTGACACGCCGTACCTTTTCGCGAGTTCCGCCACGCGCTCCACGATCACGCGGTCCTGATCGACCGTCGCGTCGTACTTCATGCGCGCCACTTGATCCGTCTCGGCGCGCAGCGTTCCCTCCACCCCGACGTCCCGCGTGAGGCGCCCGCCCGCCAGGGGGCTGTACGGAATCACGCCGACGCCCTCTTCGCGGCACAGCGGCAGCATCTCCCGTTCCTCCTCTCGGTAGATGAGGTTCAGGTGGTTCTGCATCGACACGAAGCGCGTCCAGCCTTGCCGCTCGGCGACGTGCAAAGCCCGCTGGAACTGCCACGTCCACATCGCCGACGCGCCGATGTACCTCGCCTTGCCCGCCTTCACGACGTCGTGCAGCGCCTCCATCGTCTCCTCGATGGGCGTCGTGGAATCCCAGCGGTGAATTTGGTAGAGGTCGACGTAATCCGTCCCGAGCCGTTCGAGGCTCCGGTCGATTTCGCTCAAGATCCCCTTGCGCGACAGACCGCCGCCGTTCGGGCCTTCGCGCATCGTGCCGTGGACTTTGGTGGCAATGACGACTTCGTCGCGATTCGCGAAGTCTTTCAGGGCGCGTCCGACGATCTCCTCGCTGCGTCCCAGGGAGTAGACGTTGGCCGTGTCGAAGAAGTTGATGCCAAGTTCCAGGGCTTTGCGGATGACGGGTCGGCTGGCGTCCTCGTCGAGCACCCACTTGTGAACCCAACGCTGCGAGTCCCCGAAGCCCATGCATCCGAGGCAGATGCGAGAAACGTCCAATCCGGTGCGGCCGAGCTTCGTATATTCCATGATGTCCCGCTTCCTATCCTTCGCGGTCGACCGCTTTCGTCGAGGCGAGGAGAATCACCAGCGTACCAAGCGGCAAGGCCGAGCCGCCATTTCCGAGTTCGTCCCGGAGTTGCAAAGTTGAACCATCGGGCTGACGGCGCTGCGTGCCACGCGAGGACGCCGAGCGCCCGTCGGTGGCACTCCGAGCAACGAGGGAGGGCGTGCCCGAACTTTCCCGGTTCGTCTTGAGCCCGGCCGCCGTGAAACGCCTTCCATGTCAGCAGGCAAGGCGCACTTGCCGACGGCGCGCGTTCATTCCCCCTCGGTCAGCGCGACAGTCGCCGGTACACCAGCGGAGCGCACGCGCCGACCGCCAGCAGACTCGCCGCGATGACGATCATCCCGACGCGCAACGACAGTTCGTGCGACACGAAGCCGATCAACGGCGGCCCCGCCAGGAAGCCCGCGTAGCCGATGCTCGCCACCATCGCGATTCCCTTGCCGGCGAAGGCATGACCGGCCGTGCCGTACAAGACGGGCACGACGTTCGCAACGCCGATGCCGAACACCAAGAAGCCCAGCGCGGCGAGCAGCGGATTCAGCGTCAGCAGGCCCAGCAGCAGTCCGACGCCGCTCAGCAGCGCGCCGAAGGTCACGACGCGCGCGTCACCGTGACGGCTGCGCCAACCGTCGCCGAGCAGACGGGCGACCGTCATGGCGAGGGTGAAGGCGGTGAAGGCCGCCCCGACCAACCCTCCGGACACCTTCAGGACGTCGGTGGAGTACAGTCCGCTCCAATCGCCGATGGCGCCTTCGCCAAGCATTCCCAGAAAGCACAGCACGCCGAGCAGCACGATCATCGACCGGCCGTGCCGCACGGGCGCGTTCGCCGTGGCGTCCTCCGACGGGCGCTCGGCGGTGTCTTCGTGTTTGGGCAGCAGCAGTCGTCCGACCACGCCGAGCAGGGCGAGGAAACCGGCGCTGACGAGCAGCGCGTGCGGCAGCGCGGCGACGCCCTCGCCGAGCAGGAAGCTGCCGAGCAGGGCCCCCGCGAGGGTGCCGAAGCTGAAGGCAGCGTGGAAGCTGCTCATGACCGGTTTGCGGCCCGCGCGCTCCACGACGACGCCCTGCGCGTTCATCGCGACGTCCATCACGCCGTTGGCAGCGCCGAACACGAGCAGGGCGGCGAACAGCAACGGCAAGCTGGGCGCGACGAAGGGCAGCAGCAGCGTGAGCGCGACGAGGACGCCCGCGACGAGAGTGACGAGACGGGTACCGTAACGAGCGGTGAGGTGACCGGTGCGAGGCATCGCGACGAGGCTTCCGACGGCGATGCCCAGCAAGGCGGTGCCGACGGTGGCGGGGTTGAGGTCGAGTTGGTCTCGGACGCGCGGGATGTTGACGACCCAGGTGGCCATGGCGAGGCCGTTGGCGAAGAAGACGGCTCGGACGGCGGCGCGCGCCGCGGCGATGGTCCTGGGACGCGCATCGAGTGGGGCGTTGGTGAGGATCTCGTCTTTGGTCATAAGGCGCTCCTGCGGCGGGTCGGTTTGTGCCTGATACCTCCTCGCGTCGTGCTGACGCGAGGAGGTATCAGCATGAGCGCACCCCGCTTCTTGAACGTTTAAGTTAGCAGGAAGGGAGGCTCACTTCAAGAAGGAAACCCTTTGACAACGAAGATTTCTCGCCGATAGCATCGAAGCCTTCGTGTTCCAGCGCAAGCCTGTGCGACGCCCTGAGCGGACAATTCATGCGGCGCTCGGGTTCTGTAGAAAGGGCGCGATGGACGGGCGCGGACGGCGGCGTGGAGTGGCGACTCCTCGTGCTCCTCGGTTACAAGAGCCTGTGCGACTTGGCCTTCAAGTGTCGAGGGACGCGAACGTTTCGTCACCACGGTGGTCTCGCAGCGCCGATCGCAACGCGGACGACAGCGCGTCTTGCGCGCCGGACGCCTCCGTTCCCGCCGCCCACAACACTTTGATCTGCACCGACGGCAACGGTCGTTCCAACCTCAACTCGACCAACTCGCCGGTCCGCACGTCGTCTCGCAGCACGAACCCCGGCAGCAGTGCCAGCGCGTCCGATTCGGATTTCAAATACCGCTTCACCGCCTCGATGCTGCCCAGCGCCTGCATCCGCACCTCGGGAAAGCCCGCCGATCGGAACACGCCGCCCAGCAGTCGCGCGTACGTTCCAGCCGTATACGTCATCATCACCACTCGGTCGCACACGTCACCGAGCCGAACCACGCGACCGACCAGCGGATGTGATGGCCCAGCGCACAACACGAGCGGCGTCTCTCCCAACGTCACCGCGCCTTCACGCTCGTCCTCGGGTCGCGCGGGCTCCACCAACACGGCGACGTCGGCGTGACCCGTCAGCACCTGCTCTCGAATGGCCGGGCACAACCCCAGCTGCACTTGCAGCCTCAAGTGCGGCAGCGTCCGCCCGATGCGCCTCGTGACCTCGGGAAGCAGGTACGTGCTGACCGATTCGTTCGTGGCGAGCATCAAGCTTTTCTCCCGCTCCGCTTCGAACGCTCGCACGACGTCGAGAAGGTCCGTCTCGGCAGTGGCGAGGCGACGAGCATCGGAAAGGATCGCTTCGCCGAGCGCCGAGAGACGCACTCGGCGGCCCTCACGGGTGAAGAGCGGCTGACCGAGCGCGCGTTCGAATTCTCGGATCGCGGTCGAGACCGTACTTTGCGCGACGTCCAGGGACCGGGCGGCACGCGTGAAACTGCCGTGTTGATGCACGGCGAGGAACATTCGCACTTGCCGCAAGTCAACGCCGGGCTTCACGAGTGAAGGCTACCGAACGTCACCACCGAAGGCAACCGCCGATGCTCGGCATCGGCATGTTCGATGCCGAGCATCGACGTTCTTGATTTCTGCGGGCTTCTCCTACGCTGAGCCTACGGCCCGAGAGCCAAGGAGGAATCGCATGAACGTGACAGTCGTTGGAACCGGAGACATGGGCCGCGCGCTCGTCCGCGCGCTCGCCCCGCATCACCGAGTTCGCTGGACCGGTCGTTCGGTCGACGTGACCGAAGGGCGCCTCGAAGAGCTCGGCTTGCGAGGTCGAGTCGAAGCGGCCGAGCTTGCATCGGCGTTGGACGCGGACGTCGTTGTCTTGGCGTTATGGCATCGTCACGCGAGGGAGTTCGCACGCGAGTACGCCGAGGTGCTCGCCGGAAAGGTCGTGGTGGACATCGCCAACCCCTTCACGGAGGACTTCGAGGACTTTTTCCTGCCGTACGACACGTCGGCGGCCGAGGAGCTTCAAAAGCTGTTGCCGGGCTCCGTCGTGGTGGGCGCCTTCAAGAACACCTTCGTGGCGGTGTTCGACACGCCGCAGTTCGAGGAGGGCGCGTCGGACGTGCTCGTCACGTGCGACGACGTGCACGCCCGAACGCTGGTGTCGGCCTTGCTCGCGCCACTTCCGTTTCGCGTGCTAGACGCGGGGTTGCTGCGAAACAACCGGGTGATCGAACGAATGACGTTGCTGTCGCGCGAAGTCGGTCGACGGCACGGATTCACCCGTCGGCTGTCGTACCGGCTGCTCGGCGCCTCCCGAAGCGACCGATGACGCGAACGAGGCGGCGCGGCCGTACCTTTGGACTCGTCGTCATGGTTCCAACCTCGTCGAGGCGTTGCACGGACGGCGAGGACGCTGGCACGTCGAAGGGCACGGGCGGGCGCGCCGACGCGCCCGCGGTGCGTGCCCGAAGCGACCGCCCACGAGTGATTTCGATCGTTCCAGTACGACAAGGGCCGCTCGAAGGACGTCGAGTCGAGGGGAACGGTCACGCGCGTCCAACCGACGAGTTTCTTCGGGCAAGCCCAGGTACACTCGCGCGACTTACGTGCTACGTGTGACCGCCCGTGCGATTCGACAAAGATGGCGTACTTGGATTGAAAGAACGAGTGGCGCATCGAGGACTACGAGTAAGCGCGATTCGCCGCGCGCTCCTCGACGGTCCGTGAATTCGCCTTGGATTCTCCCTGGGATCGAAGAGCGCGCGGGTCGTGGTTTCACAGCTCGGGGAGGGTTTCGAGTTCCGACCAGAAGCGCACGCAAGCCTCCTCGTACAGCAGGCCCATGCGCAGCGTGTGGGCCTGCAAAGCTTCCGCGCCCTTCAGGGAGGCCGCCAAGTGCTGGTACTCGATGAGACGCGCGGCGTGCAGTTCGCGCTGTTCGGCGGCGAGGGCGCGGGTGAGTTCCGGCGGTCCCTGCCGAGCGAAGAACAGTCGCAGCAAGCCCGGATCGCGCAGTTCGCCCGAACCGGCGGGCGTGGCGAGCCAGGCGCGCAGAGCGTCGCGGCCGGTGGCCGTGAGGTGATAGACGCGCCGCCGCCGCCCGCCTTCCTCCTGTTGCTCTTCGAGCAGGCCGAGGGTGGCGAGGCGTTGTGGTTCGGCGTAGAGCTGGGAGCGCGGAAAGCTCCAGAAGTACCCGACCGAGGTGTCCACGTAGCGCTTCATGTCGTACGAGGTGGCGGGGCCGTGTTCGGCGAGCATGCCGAGGACGATGTACGAGATGGCGGTGAGCGTGGGGGGACTTGCGGTCGTCATGGTCATCAGTGTACTCTTTTCTAGACGGTCCATTATAGACCATCTGAATAGGACTAGGAGGAACGCCATGAACCAACCTGCCGCTCCCCGCCCCGAAACCGCCCGCATGACCGCCGAGCTCGACGGCGACTTCGTGGTGTTCCTGATCGGCATGCAAATCAACCGGCCCTGGCGCGTTCAGGCCTGGCTGCCGGTCCTCCTCGCGATGCCGCGCATGCTTCGAGAACTTCAAGAGCAGCCTCAGCTCGGCTGCCTCGCCAGCTGGAATACCGGCTTCACGGTCGTGCAGTATTGGCGCAGTACCGAACACCTGATGGCGTACGCGCGCGCCCGTGACCACCAGCATCTTCCCGCCTGGCAAGCGTTCAACCGGCGCGCTCGGCGGGCGGCGGGCGACGTCGGCATCTGGCACGAGACGTTCCGAGTTCAAGCGGGCGCCTACGAGACGGTCTACGTCGGAACCGGCCCGCGCGGGCTGGGCAGAGCGGGCAACCTGCACCCCGCGACGCACGGACGCGCGACCGCCGAGGGACGCCTTCGTGGAGCGCCAACGTCATAACGCCTCGGCGTTCGCGTACGCCCGACGCGAAGTCGCGGCTTCCGACTCCGAACGTGGAACGAGAGAACTGCCGTGACTTCACGCTTTCCCAGAACGTAGAGTTCGCATCGTCTCGGATTCGGACCGTCGCCCGTGGCGGCGCTTCAGTCATCACTCATGGCGGCTCGAACGGGGCATAGAGCGTCCCGTTCGAGCCGCCCCGATGAATTCGGGAGCTTCGGAGCGAGCTTTGGAAATGCGAAATCGCTCTAGGCGCCAGGCAAACGAGCCTTGGCGTCCCTCGCGGCTCGTGGCTCTCAACGCTCGTCCAGAGCCAAGCGTAGATACCCGAGTAGGGCCAGTCGCACCTGAGCGCGAATATGCGGATCGGAAGCGCCGCCGGGGTCGATGGTGTACAAGGCGTCGGCCAGGTGAAGGGTCATCTGCGCCATCAAGCGATTTCGAACGGGGTCGCTGCCGGGGCGGCGCAGTTGCGCCATCTGCTCCAAGCGTTCCTGAACGGCCCGCCGTACGGTGGTAGGAGCGCCGATCTGCGCCGCGGTCAGCAAAAAGCCCAGCAACCCGCCGGACTCGCGTTGCAAGCGCGCGTGGACGCCGAGCACCTCGTCGATCAGCTCCGAAAGCGGACGGTGCGGGTGCGCCAGGGCCACGTCCAGTTCCTCGCCCAGCCGCGCCGTCCAGAAGCGTTGAAGTTCGGAGAACAGCGCCATCTTGTTGGGGAAGAACTGGTAGAGAGATCCCACCGAGACGCCCGCCGTCTCGGCGATCCGATTGGTGGTCGCCTGCTCGAATCCTTCGGTCGTGAAAACTCGCGCCGCGGCGTTCAGCAGACGCTCCACCATCTGGCGGCTGCGGGCCTGCCGGGGAGTCTTGCGCGTGGAGAACGCGAGTGGCACCTCTCGCTCCCCGGGGCGTTTCGAGTCCGGAGCGATCTTTTTCATCCTTCGAAACGCGAGTTGAGAAAGTGAGCAATCATTCGCATACTGTCATCCTAGCTTTCACAGGAGGTGGCGTGAATCAACCGGAGTTTCTCAACGTCGGGCAGGTGCGAACTCGTCACGTGACGCAGGGCGAAGGTGAGCCGGTCGTGCTGCTGCACGGCATCGGACGCAGCCTCGAAGACTGGGCCGACACCGTGCCCGCGTTCGCCGCGCACCACCGGGTGTACGCGCTGGACCTCATCGGCTTCGGCTTGACCGACAAACCCGACGTGCCGTACACCCTGCCAGGTCTGGCGCGCTTCGTGCGGCACTACCTGGACGCCGTCGGCGAAACGCGCCCGGTGCACCTCGTCGGCAACTCCATGGGGGGCGCCGTGGCTCAGCAGTTCGCCGCGATGTACCCGCAGCAAGTTCGGAAGCTGGTGCTGGTGAACAGCGCCGGGTTCGGACGCGAAGTCACGTTCGTCTTGCGCCTGCTCGCCGTGCCGAAGCTGGGCGAGTGGCTGATGGCCCCCAATCCGCGCAACAGCGCCCGCGCCGTGCAAGGCCTGTTCCACGACTCCCGGTTCGCCACCGCAGAACGCCGCCGGCACGCCCAGCTTCTCGCGCGGCAGCCGAATCGAGCCCGGTCGTATCTCAGCGTCGCCCGGTTTCTCGGAGGATGGCGCGGCGTGCATCCACATTGGCGAGAAGCGCTGACGCGACAAGTGGCCGAACGGAAACTTGCCACGTTGATCATCTGGGGCGATCGAGACAAGATTTTGCCCGCCAAGCATCTGGAGCACGCCCGAAGGGTGTATCCGCACGCCCGAAGCCACCTTTTTCCGCAGACCGGTCACATGCCTCAAATCGAGCGGGCCGGGGAATTCAACGCGCTGGTCCTGAAGTTTCTAGGAGAATGACCATGATTCCGTATTCGTTCACCGGAGGCATCGCCGTGCTGACGGGCGCCGCCAGCGGCATCGGCCGGGCGCTGGCGACCGAACTCGCGCGGCAGGGCAGCCACCTCGCCCTCATCGACCGCGATCAAGACGGCCTGGAACGCGTGGCAGGCGAGTTGAGGCGTCAGTACCCGCGCCTTCACGTCACCACCCACCCGTTCGACCTCGCCGAGACCGAGCAGATTCCCGCGCTGGCCGACGCTGTGCTGCGCGAACATCGCCGCGTCACCCTGCTGATCAACAACGCGGGCGTGGCGCTGGGCGGCACCTTCGACGAACTCACCTTGGAAGAATTCGAGTGGGTGCAGAGCATCAACTTCCGAGCGGTCGTCGCCTTGTGCAAAGCGTTCCTGCCCGCCTTGAAAGCCGAGCTGCATCCGCACGTCGTGAACGTCTCCAGCTTGTACGGCATCGCCGCGCCTCCCGGCCAGAGCGCTTACGTGGCGAGCAAGTTCGCCGTTCGCGGCTTTTCCGAGGTGCTGCGGCACGAACTGGCTCCCGGAGGAATCGGCGTGACCGTCGTGCATCCCGGCGGCGTGCGAACGAACATCGCCAACAGCGCCCGCGTGAGCAGCGGCGTCAACGCCACGCCGCAAGAAATCGCCGCCCAGACGCGCGCCATGAACCGCGTGCTGCGCCTCGACCCCGCCAAGGCGGCCGACATGATCTTGAACGCCGTCCGCAAGCGCTCACCGCGCGTCCTCGTGGGCAACGACGCCAAGGCCATCGACATGCTGGTGCGCACCCTACCCGCCACGTACTGGACGGCACTGCGCCGCCTTCTGCCCGTGCGCGGCAAGGTGAACGGGTGAGCCGCGTCCGCCGCCGTTGGCTGCTCGCCGCCGGATTGCTGGGAGTGACGCTCGTCGGGCGCGCCGCACGAACTCGCCCCAGCGTGCAGATGCGGCTCGCCAAGGTGTTCTTGCGCCTCACTCGGCGCGAAAGCGAGCTCGACGCCTACCGCGCCCGCCCCTACCCGCGCGCCGCGCCCGTCAAGCCCTCCTTGCGCGAGTTTTGCGACGTCCGCGAACGCCAAGTGCAAGGCCGCCCCGTGTACGATTTGACGCCGAAACACGGCGCTTCGGACTGGCACTTCATCTACACCCACGGTGGAGGCTATACGGGCGCCCTCGTCAGCGCTCACTGGGACGTCGTTGAATCGTTGGTTCGTTTAACGGGCGCGAGCGTGACGGTGCCGCTCTACCCGCTCACTCCGGAGCACACGTACGAGGCGGCGTACTCTCTGCTGGAAGCGGTGTACCGCGACCTCCTGTCGCGCACGCCCGCTGAAAAGATCGTGCTGTGTGGAGACTCGGCGGGCGGCGCGCTCGCCTTGGGGCAAGCGATTCACGCGCGTGACACCGCCTTGCCGTCGCCCGGGCGGGTGGTGCTGTTCGCACCGTGGCTGGACCTCGCGTTGAGCGACCCCGAAATCGAGAAGGTCGAGCCGCGTGACGTGATGCTTCGCGCGGACAGACTGCGCGTGAAAGGACGTTGGTGGGCCGGGAACGCGGACCGGACAGGGCCGCTTCTCAGCCCGATGTACGCCGATCTTCGCGGTTTGCCGCCCATCGACGTGTTTCACGGAACGGACGACTTGCTCATCGTGGACGCCCGCACCTTCCACCGCCAGGCCCTGCGAGTGGGAGCGGACGTGCGCCTGTACGAGACGCCCGGCGGCTTTCACGTCTTCATGGGCGCGCCTTGGATACCCGAAGCGCGGGACGTGTACCGTCAAATCGCACGCAACCTCGAAGTTCCTTTGGAGGCCAGAACATGAGTCGACGCAAGCTTCTCGCGATCGCCGGGGTGGCGATCCTGACAGGACTGTATTGGACGTCGAAACGACCGTCCGCCCGACCCGCCTCCGCCCGGACGCCCCCGGTGGACGACGCTCGTCCCCTCGACGTCCTGATCATCGGCGCGGGCCTGTCGGGCATCGGCGCGGCGCGGCATCTGCTCGCCAAGAGTCCGGGCAAACACTTCGAGATCCTCGAAGCTCGGCACGCCATCGGAGGCACCTGGGACTTGTTCCGCTACCCGGGCGTCCGCTCGGACTCCGACGTGTTCACGCTGGGGTACAGCTTCAAGCCGTGGCGAGGCCGCAAGTCCATCGCGGACGGCCCCGACATCCGGCAGTACATCCAGGAAGCCTCGGACGAAGCGGGCATCACCGAGCGCATTCGCTTCGGACACAAGGTGAAGACCGCCGCTTGGTCGTCGTCGAGTCAACTCTGGACCGTCACCGCCGAAGCGCAAGACGCGCAGGGAAACACCTGCTCCGTGACCCGCACGGCGAAGTTCTTGTTCCTGTGCAGCGGATACTACAGCTACGACGAGGGCTACCGCCCCGCCTTCCCGAACGAAGCCGCGTTTGAAGGACGGATCATCCACCCGCAGTTCTGGCCGGACGACCTCGATTACGCCGGGAAGCGCGTCGTGGTGATCGGCAGCGGAGCCACGGCCGTCACGCTCATCCCGGCCCTCACGGACAAGGCGGCCCACGTGACCATGCTGCAACGCTCGCCGTCCTACGTGGCCGTCCGTCCGCTCGTGGACGAAGCCGCCGTCAAGCTTCAACGTTGGGCGCCTGCCTCGGTCGCCCACACGGTTACGCGCTGGAAAAACGTACTGACGAGCATCTTCTACTACCAGATCGCGCGCCGCCGCCCCGACCTGTTTCAGCAACGGCTGCTCGACGCGGCCCGGGAAAGCATCGGCGAGCGATTCGACGCCCGCGACTTCACGCCCGCGTACAAACCCTGGGATCAACGGGTGTGCGCCGTGCCCGACGGCGACCTGTTCAAGTCCATTCGACAAGGCAAGGCGTCCGTCGTGACGGACACGATCGAAGCGTTCACGCCGCGTGGCATCCGCCTTTCCACAGGACAGGAACTCCAGGCGGACATCATCGTGAGCGCCACGGGACTGAAGTTGAACGTGCTGGGCGACGTGGCGTTCACCTTGGACGGCGGGACGCTGGACATTCCGCGCACCCTCGTCTACAAGGGCATGATGCTGGGAGGCGTGCCGAACTTCGCGTACGCCTTCGGGTACACCAACTCCTCTTGGACGCTGAAAGCCGAACTCACGGCGGATTACGTGTGCCGCCTGCTGAACTTCATGGACCGGCGCGGCTACACGGCGGTGTACCCGAAGGCCGACCCCACCGTCGAGGAGCGGCCCCTGCTGGACTTCACGTCCGGATACGTGGCGCGCAGCGCCGCCGTCTTGCCCAAACAAGGATCGAAGCGGCCGTGGCAGGTCTACCAGAATTACCTGCTCGACAAGTACACCATCCAACTCGCGCCCCTGAACGACGGCACGCTGACGTTCACCGCGCGCTAAGCGCGACCTCCTGGTCCCCGAAGAGAAAGCGGTGGCACGACGGAGGTAACCGAGCGACGAAGGGAGAGGCGGCCCCTCTCCCTTCGTCGGCCTTCCAGGAATGGCCCGAGCGAACGCGGTTTTCAGAACGCCAAGACGATCAAGCTCGAAGTCGCGGACGCGAGCAAGTCGCCGTTCGAGTTCGTCAAACGCCCCTCGGCGAAGGCCACGCGCCGTCCGAGCGTCACGACCGTTCCCAACGCCCGCACGAGACCACTGTCCTTCGTCATCGAGCGGTGGTACGCCACCTTCTAAATCCAACGTCGAGAAGCTCAGCGTGGGCGTGAGCTTCGACAGCACCGCGTAGCCGCTCGCGAAGTCCAGCATCGTCGCCGCGAAGCCGCCATGCACCGCTCAGCGGATTGTACAAGTGCACGGCTCGGACACCACGCGGCCGTCGTCCACGTCCACCAAGCGGATGTCGAGCGACTCTCCCATGCCGCGACGCCGATCCGTCTCCAGCATCACCCGAAGTCGCTCCAGGCCGGAGAGATGCCGGACGATCTCGTCGAGCAAGTTCAGCTCCGCGCTCCTGAAGCCTCGGAGGGCGACGGCTCGGCGCCGCCCTCCGAGGCGCTCGTGCGAGCTTCGAGGGCGCGCACGACGGCGGCCATGTCGTCGCGCGTCGCGCCGAGCGCCATCGTCTCCCCGAACAAGGCGCGGCACACCTCGATCAGGGGAGCGGCGATCCCGGAAGCGCGCGCCTCGTCCCCGATCATGCTGGCGCTCTTGAACACGTCGCTGATCGCGGCTTGCACCGCGAAGTCCCGCTCGACGATCTTCGCGATTTTGATGCGCGAAACGCTGCTCGCCATGGGACCGGCGTCCACCACCGCCTGAAATCGCTGCAAGTCCAAGCCTTGCCGCCGCGCGAAGTGCGCCGCTTCCGCCAAGCCCGTCACCATGGTGATCAGGAACTGGTTCACGGCGAGCTTCATCAGCAGCGCATCTCCGATGTTCCCGCAGTAGACTGTCTTGCGACACATCAACCCGAAGAGCGGCCGAATCTGCTCCACGATCACCTCGTCCCCGGCGAGCATGCCGACGAGGGCGCCTTGCTCGGCCGGAACCCTCGAGCCCGAGACGGGCGCTTCGACGTACGACCCGCCGTGCGCTTCGACGTCCGCCGCGAGCGCGCGGGCGTACCCGGGCGTGATGGAACTGGCCACCACGAGGACGCGCCCCTCGACGAACGCACCGAAGGAGGAAGTGCCGCGACCGAGGACGGCGTCGATGGCGCCTTCGTCCACGAGCATCACGAAGACGACGCGCGCACGGGCGAAGACCTCGGCCGGTGTGGCCGCCACGAACGCGCCATGGGCCTCCAGAGGCGCGCACCTGTCGGGCGTGCGGTTCCACACGACGAGCCTCGTTCCGCCGCGCGCGAGGTTGAGGGCCATGGGCTGACCCATCACGCCCAGGCCGATAAAACCGACGTTCGAGTCGTGATCGGCGAACGACGAGGCGGGCGGCGACTTCGAGGTCACAGGATTCTCCCGAGCGCCTCGCTCTTCGCGGACATCCGGAATACCGACCGGCGTGACCTTCGCGTGGGTCCGGCTCGTCGGAAGCAGGTGAAGCTGAAGCTCATCTACGGGCATTCTACGCTCGGGCACGTGAAATTTGGTTGCGTCTCCGAGGCTCCGCCGTAGGTTTTTCAGCAGATTCTGCCGTGTACATTCGGTTCGGGAGGAGAACATGCCAATGGAACTGGACCGTAAGGACCGCCGGATTCTCAAAGTGCTTCAACGCGACGGCCGCGTGAACAACGTCGACCTCGCCCGTGAAGTCGACCTGTCTCCCTCTCCCTGCCTGCGACGCGTGAAGCTGCTGGAAGAAGCGGGCGTGATCGAGCGGTACGTGGCGCTCTTGAACCCCGCCAAGCTTCGATGGGGCCTCACGGTGTTCGCCCGCGTGTGGTTGCGCGCCCAAGACCAAGACACGGTGGAGCGCTTCTGCGCGGCGATCCTGGAGCTTCCCCAAGTGGTCGAATGCCACCTCATGGCCGGAGACTGCGATTTCTTGCTGCGCATCGTCGCGGCGGACCTCGACGGCTACCGCCGCTTTCAAATGGAGCACCTCGCGCGCATCGAGGGCGTGCAGCAGGTGAAGACGGAAGTGCCGATGCAGCGCATCAAGCAGACGACGGAACTGCCCTTGTGACGCGACGCGCGGTGAAGCGTGAAAGTCTCTTGTTCGACGAGGCCGCGCGGCGCGAGATTGGCGGAGTTCGTACGGGGCTCAGAACAAACCGGGAGAGCCTCCATGAAGCCAGGGGCCACCTCGGCCCGCAGCGATCTCCTCCTCGGTCGGCAACGCCGGAGCGTCATGAGAAGGCCCCGCCAAAAAGCGCTCGAAGAAGCTTCCGAGCACGGTGAGCAAGGAGCGGCGGGGACGGGACGAGCGAGCGGTCGAATTGGTCGTGCGGATCGTGGCGTTCATGCGGTTCCTCCTCGGGACGCGACCCTCGCGTCGTGTCCAAAAGGTACGAGCCAAGCGCAACCGCGCCGCAATCGCGAGGCGGGCCACGACAAGAACGGGTATTGCGGTGCGGTTGCGCGGCGCGCGTAACGTGCAGGCAGATCGACCGGCCTTCCGCCCCTTCCACCGAGCGAGGTTCCTGATGTTGAACGACACCCTTGTCCGCGAACAAGCCCAACACAAGCTCGACAACCTGCGTCACGAAGCTCGCGTGGCCCGCGCGTTGCCCCCCGTGCGCTCGAACGATCTCCTGCGTTCCTTGACGACTTGGTGGCAGCGAGTCATCCTCGTGAACGCGTCCTGGAACAAGTTGCACGAAGCTTGAGTCCGAAGTCGAGGCTTCGCGCAGCATGCCGCCGTACGTCCTTCGTCGGACTTCGAGGATCGCGGCGTCGATTCACGATCAGCGCCACGCAACCGAACGGTACGAGGCAAAGCGCGGCTCGGTACGCACGCTCCTCTCGAAGGTTGTACGCTACGGCGGGCACGGTCCTTCGGGACGGTGGCACCCCTACGACACTCGACGAAGAAGAGCACTGGCGTGCGTGACGCGGTCACGTGCCGCCCACGACCGCCGGAGGAAGACATGCCCACACACGAACTGCGCCCGTCCACGCTCGCGTCGAGCGCCGTCCTGTCCGTCCTCGCGCTCGCTGCCCTCACGTCGGGCGCCGCAGGACCACCGCCGTCGGGACGCGTCGTCACCCTCAGCCTCGTGCAGAGTCCCGAGCTTGGCAACGTCCGCAACGTGTTCGTGTACCTCCCGCCGAGCTACGACCGCGGCGTGAAGCGGTACCCGGTGCTGTACTTGCAAGACGGGCAGAACGTGTTCGATCCGGGCGGATCCTTGTCGGGACGAGAGTGGGGCGCGGACGAAGCGGCAGACGCGCTCGCCGCGCGAGGCGTGGAAGCGATCGTCGTGGGCGTCGCGAACATCGGTGCGAACAGGGCGGCGGAGTACGTTCCGTACGCGATCGACGCGAACGACCGTTCAACGCGCGCGGACCGCTACGCGACGTTCCTCGTGAAGACGTTGAAGCCGATGATCGACGGGCGCTTCCGCACGAAGCCCGATCGGCAGGACACCGGCATCGGCGGATCGTCCTTCGGCGCGATCGTGAGCTTGTACGCCGCCTTGCAACACCCCGACACCTTCGGATTCGTCGCGGCGTTCTCGCCGTCACTTTGGGTCGCGGACGGCGCCATGCTCCACGCCGTTCAAAACAAACGCTTCACGTCTCCCCTACGGGCTTACGTCGATATCGGCACGTTGGAGGGAAGTACGCCACAAGAGGCGGCGTTGTCAGTGACGTGGACGCGGCAACTCGCGTCGCTCCTCGAACGAGGAGGCGCGACCGTACGATTGGTGGTCGCTCGAGACCAAGGGCACAACGAAGCGGCCTGGGCGGCGCGCTTCCCGAGCGTCTTGGAGTGGTTCGCGGGCGGCAGCGCCCGATCGGCCGTCCGAACGCCTTGACGTCGGGGGAGCGGTTCGGGAATCTCGCGTTTCGGTTAGGGCGCCGTGTCGAGGCTCTGGAAATAGTGTTTCCAGCCCTGCTTCTTTCAAGCTCGACCGGGGAGCACGCTCGCCGGGGAGCGTGGCGCTCGAACTAGGGAATTCGACGGTACGTTCGCGGCTTCTCCTCCGTTCCACGAAGGTCGTTCTGGATGCCCGAGCAAAGGACGGGCCTTCAGTCGAAATGCTCGTCGCGCCGATAACACCGGCACCCTGTCAAGTCTTCCACTGATAAACGACGAGCGGGAACCACAGTGGTTTCCGCTCGTCGCTGTTGGCGCGTGTTATTGCCCGTTGTTGGTGACGACGACGTTGGCTTGCACGTTCACACTCTGCCCGGTGGACGTGTTCTTCAACGTCAACACCACCGGGTACACGCCGTTGCCTTGCCACCCGTCGCTGTACGCGATCACGTCCACGCGCAGCATGCCGTGTTGCAGGGCGGTCG